>NZ_KV800710.1:44509-57572 GCF_001810285.1 Corynebacterium sp. HMSC071F07 | reverse complement strand
TGGCACACTATTGAGTTCTCAGACATCATCGCCACACAACGAACAGGCACCATTTGAATAGTGACAGCTCATTATGAGCAAAAAATTTGTTTTTGTCAGGGCCTGTTTTCCTATCGCCGCTTCAGCCAGTCACTGGGTGACTGTGGGGCGCTGTCGGTCGCGCTGACTCACATAAAGTTACACACCACTTTGAAACTTTACAAATCCGCAGGTAAACACAACTTTTTAGGTCTTTATACCTAGCCATTTTTTAAGGCCTGAGGCGTATGGATTCACCCGTCGCACGTTGGCGGGCAGCAGCACCGCCCACAGCACGTACGTAACGGCCGCCGCGAGCATCATTGGCACCCCGTCGAGCATCTCCTTCATTCGCAACACGAAGATGGCTGCCGTTGCAGCGGCAATCAGCACCGGCATGTAGACGGTCTTCCACGAACACAATTCAAGCGAGACAACGAGAGCGGGCACCAGGAAGCCGAATGCTGCAATGAGCCAAATAGGTTTACCCACAATCAGCCAGCTAAGCCCAACGCCAAGGAGGCTCGCCGCCGGACTGACCAAGCTTGCGATGATGACATGTCGCGCCCAAGTACTTTGGCTGCCGCCAAGCGTGACGAAGTTGGCCAAAGAATCTAGGTGTTGCACAACAGTTGCCATCGCCAAGATGCCCATTGTCATCAGCATGTTTCCGATATTCGGTCCGTTCTCAGGCCATGTGCTGCTGATGAAGGCGTTCGCCACCGCTGCGATCCCCAGGACCACCCAGCCGATGACCCAACCGCGAACCAACGGGCGGTAGACCAACTGACCTTCAAGGCTTGCTGGGAAGTGTCCAAAGCTATCATTGCCTGGAGTATCCGCTAGAAGGTCTTCGACCGTCATGGTTTTGGCTTTGGCCTTCCAACAGGTCAGCTTCCACGCGAGAATTAGCGCCGTTATGACGAGGGCGAACCACCATCGCAAATAGATGCTGATGACACCAGCAATTAGGGCTGGCATTACCGCTACGATTCGCCCATAGCGAGTTGTAACCGCGGTGCTAAGGCCCAGCGCCTGTGCTTTGGCCTTGTCTGGTTCAGTCGCAAAAGTCTCCGCCCAAAGTGCGACGAGGGCGAATACAGTAATCAGCGGGTCTTCAATTCCGCGAAGCAGGAAAATTCCGGACAGCAGGAATATCGTGACCAACGAGCTGCTCCAATTGAGCGTGCCGAAGAAGAGTTTCATTGTGCACCTCCTAGCGCCAGCACCGCCTCTTCCAGGGTGACTTCCTGCGCGCGTAGCCCGAATTCTGCCGCCTGATCGAAGACGCACTCGGCGAAGTTGGGGCGGGCGTCGATAAGCACACGCTCTGCGTGGACCGAGGAATGGCGGGCCAATACCGGCAACTGTAGGCGCCCCAACGCCCTATCTACTTGTTCCGCAGGGCCCGTCACCGCCACGATGCAGTCGACGAGGCTTTCAATGGGGCCAGACAAGGGGGCTTCGCCAAGCAAAAGCACCGTGTCGAGGTAGCCCTCAATCTCATCAAGATGATGGGTGGACACCACAATCGTGCGTTTGCCCTGTTCCTCCCGGAGGACCTCAAGAAAGCGCTGACGCTTATCGACGTCGAGGCCCAGGTAGGGCTCATCCAGCAGCATCAACTCGCAGCCGGAAGCTACGGCGAAGATAAAACCCATCGCGGACTTCTGGCCGCGGGACAAGCCGGAGTAGTTCTTCTTCGGGAGCGCAAATTGCGCGGCAAGCTCTTCAGCCCGCTCCTGGTTCCAGGTCTTCCACCGCGCCTTGCCAATGCGGAAGAGCTTGTCTACGTTCCAGCCATCGAAAAGCGGGTTATCAATGCCCATCAGGATGATGCGATCCATGATCTTCTGGTTGTCAAAGGGACGCTCCCCAAAGACTTTCAACCCCTCCGACTTGAGCTGGCCTGCGATCATGCGCAACAGCGTCGTCTTGCCCACTCCATTGGGACCCACCAGGCCGTGGGTCAGGTTATCTTCGAGCGCGAAAGACAGCGCCGGAGCATTTTGCATAGCTAGGTTTTCGGCTTTAATCATTTCGACCGCTCCGGGATACGTTGGGTATTTGCGTACAGCGGGTAAAAGTAATGAACGGGCAAAACAAGGACGATGCAGACTACGCATACGATCGCGCCGGTAGGCTGCGACATTTCCACGCCCCGAATAAACCCGAGAAGGCTCGTTCCTCCTATCACTCCAACGAGGCCCAACCACAAACTCGCATTGCACAACACAAAGAACAGGACATAAAGTCCTACATTCACGAAGAGATCCGCGGGCGCAAGCAGCCCACTTAGTGCAAGCACGCACACCAAACCGAGCAAGCCCGTGCCTAGGTTGTGGCGGCGCCAGGAGCGGCGCGTGCGCCCGAATGCCTGCCACATGTAAAGGTCGTCGCCAAAGAGCCAGCTGCTACCAAGGGCGCCAAAGAGGACGGGAATTGCCCAAATAAATGGATCCCGCACTGAAGGGAATACGCCGGGGAGCAACTTCTGCCAAGCGAAGAGCAGGCCGCCAACGATGACGGCAGTGGATAGTATGACTTTCCACCGCGAGCCCTTCGAATCTTTAACGGCGGTGCGCTTGCGCTCACGATCTTTATCACGGATTTGCTTGTATAAATACCAAACGACGAAAAGTGCGACTAGCCCGGTGATTCCCAGCGCTTGCGGCAGTGGGATAACACCAATATTGAACACGGCAATGACTCCGACCACGAGCACCGCGAGGGGAATATTCAAACGAAGGAAATCCGCGCGCCGGTAGCCAAAGGCCTTGAATGCCGGAAAAGGGACCAAGAGTGCAACGGCCAAATTGAGACCCAAGCACGAGTACATAACCTGCGAAACTAGGGGGAAGTCTGTCCAGAACCGCGCCGAGGAAAAAACTACAATCAGTACCACCGCGGCGAGACAGCGCCACCAATAGTCGGTGATGTGGTGCCAAAACAGGCTAAACATGGGTTTTAACATCGAGCCCTCCCATCGCGAGCTTCACTGCATCTTCCAAGTTGACCGGCTTGCCTTGGGCGACGCCGCGCTCCACGATGACGCGGGTATTGCCACCTACGGTCTCCTTAACGAGCGCCGCCTCTTCCAGCTCTGCGGGTAGGGACCCGGTAACTGCGACTTCAACGAGGGCGTCGTCAAGCAGAGCGGCATCAAAAGTGCGGACAACGCCGTCGCGCAGCACTAGGTAGCTGTCGACCACTTGCGAAGTCGCGTGCAGATCGTGGGTCGCCAACACCACCGTGCGCGGATGGGCCTCCAGCTCAGCGAGGAGCTCACGATAGAAGGCCTCATGGTTATAGGCATCGAGACCCAGGTAAGGCTCATC
Organism: Corynebacterium sp. HMSC071F07; assembly: GCF_001810285.1. Lineage (NCBI taxonomy): Bacteria > Bacillati > Actinomycetota > Actinomycetes > Mycobacteriales > Corynebacteriaceae > Corynebacterium > Corynebacterium sp. HMSC071F07. The sequence goes on along the minus strand of NZ_KV800710.1, from coordinate 54,216 downwards.
CAACAGAGTTAGCGGCGCACGCGCCGCGAGAGCAATGACAATAGCCAGCATGGAACGCTGGCCGCGGGAAGCCGAACCATGTCGCGTGCTCAGATCGAGGCTGAAGACCTCGATGAGATGCTCCGCCACCTCCTGCTGCCAGTGGGGGTAGCGCTGGGCTGCAACCTTCACAATCGCGCCAAACTTCCAGGAACTCGGGTAGGCGGTGTCCACGCCAGCGAAGACCACCTGATCCATCACCTCGGCGTTATCGAAAGGCGCTTGTCCGAAGACCTCAATTTTTCCCTTGTAACGCGCCTGCCCGGCTAGCAGCGAAAGCAGCGTGGACTTGCCTGTGCCGTTGCGGCCAACGAGCCCGTAGATGCGGCCTTCCGCTAGCTGAATATTGACGCCGTCCAGGACGGTCTTGCGGGAGAAAGACTTGGAAACACCCTGCGCGGTTGCAACGGTGTTTGCAGTAATTGCAGCGTTTGCGGGGTTCGCGGTGTGTGCGGTGTGTGCGGTCATGAGTAGAGTCCTCTGCTTTCTGCGACACGGTGGACAAGTTCTTGTAATTGCTCGCGCGTATACCCAAGGCGGACGGCCTCATCGACGAGGGGGGCGACGTATTCGGCGGCGAAGTCATTGCGTCGCCGCTGGCGGATTCTTTCGGTAGCGCCGGCCGCCACGAACATGCCGATGCCGCGGCGTTTTTCTAGAATTCCAAGTTCGGTCAACAAAGTAATCCCCTTTCGTGCCGTGGCGGGGTTGATGTTGTGGAAGGCGGCTAGCTCATTCGTCGAAGGCGCCTGCGCTCCTTCTTCCAGGCCACCTTCCACGATGGAGTCCTCAATTAGCGCGGCGATCTGTCTGAACAACGGCTGCGTTGAGTTATCCATGTACGCCTGCACCTCCTCGCTTGCTCAACTGGTTAGTTACTCAACTAACTAACTAAACAAGTACCTCGGATTTTAGATTGACGCAAGAGCAAAACTTTTCTAGGCCGCCTGACCTGCCAATTTTCCCCAAGGCATCGACGTTTAGTGACTAATGGGGCACACTGGATCCCAAAGAAAATTTATTTAGAACTATTAGGAACGGAACTTAGGAGCCATGCTTGAACGAACACTTGTCTTCGTTGACACGTCTTACCTGCTTGCGAGCTTTTATAACTCATGGGAAACCGGAGCTCGCGCGCAACTAGAAATAGACCTCCCAGAGGTCGTAAATAATCTCGGTTCCATGGTGGAGAATCAGCTCGGAAACCGCATTCACCGCCAGTACTGGTACGACGGAATCCCAGACACTGGTCCACACCGCTACCAGCGCGCACTGCGAACCTGTGATGGCGTGCAGCTTCGCACCGGCCAGCTCATCGAGTGGGGCGAACGCCGCACCCAAAAGGCAGTCGATACCCGCCTCGTTGCCGACATGATCCTCGCTGCAATGAAGCAGCAAGTCACCGACTTTGTTTTGGTTTCCGGTGACGCCGATATGATCCCGGGCGTACAAGAAGCCGTAAACGCGGGCGTGCGCGTGCACCTCTACGGCTTTGGCTGGGACTCCATGTCCTCCGCCCTGCGCCACGCTTGTGACACCACGACCATCCTCGATCCGCGCGAAGACTTCGCCGATGCAATGGAGCTGCAGGTTTTGGAAGGCCCACTGCCGCCCACCATCCGCGAGCCTCACAACAGCGACGAAGAGCTGCCGCAGGTGCCTCAAGCAGAGGACGAGTGCGAGCCTTCCGAGGCAGAAGCAGCGTTTACCTCAGCACCGAAGCCCAGCCCCTCCCCTGCCGACCTCGCGCCACATACGGCCACCACAACGGGCTCGGGTGAAACTGCCGAAACCAAGCCTGCGGCCGAGAACACGCAGGCACCGCAGACCCCGTCTCCGGATTCTGCCGACGGAACGCAAAGCGCAGCCGAGACCCCGAAGCCAGCTGCACCGAAGCCGTCCATGATGGCTCCGCGCCGCAAGCTGCGCTCCAAGTACGTGCCACTACCCGAGGAGGTCTGGACCTCTGCAGGCTTCCAGTCGCCATTCGACGTCGGCCAGCAATACGCCTCCTGGTGGTTCGAGAATGCCGCCAACGCCGAGCAACGCGACCAAGCACACCTACTCTCGGGCGGCGGCCTGCCGCCGGAGATCGACCGCCCGCTGCTGCAGTTTGCCTGTGAAACTCTGCACGAGTACACGCTGAGCGAATCCCAACGCGTCAATCTGCGCGATGGCTTCCACTCCGGCATTCGTGGCGTCCTCATCGCCATCCGCCGCGAGGAAAGCTAACCCCCTCGCCTAAAAGGAGGCGGCCACCCCTTCAGCTCCCTCAGCGTTGAGGAAAGAAGGAGGTGGCCGCCTCTTTTCTATTTCTGCCTTAAAAGCCTTAGTGGCTACTTCTGCTCACCGGAGCCTAGCTCTTTCTGCTTAGCCATCTCGGCGCGGATCCCCTCCAGACGGGAGGTTGCCTTCATGTCATTGCCGGCCGCGGTGATTTCCTGAATACGGCTGCCGCCGGAAGCCTGGTGCAGCTCCTGCGCACCCAGTGCATCGGTATAGCGCTTTTCAATCTTTGCGCGCACAGAATCTAGTGTAGGCACGGAGTCATCCGCCTGCAGTTCGTCCATGGACTGCACGACCTTGGCGTTTTGCTCCTGCATCGCAGCCTGATCAGCCTGCGCCATGAGCTCGTCGACCTGTGCCAGCTGCTCCTTCAGGCGCGCCTCGGACTGCTGCTGCTGAGCCTTAGCCTGCTCTGCAGCCTGAGCGGCAGCGGCGTGTTGAGTCTTTACGTTCTCCAGCTCATGTTCCACAGCAACCAGCTGAGAGGCTACAACCTCGGCAGCCTGGTTGTACTCGGAAGCAGACTGCGGGTCATCCGCCTTATCTGCTAGCTCGAGGGCGCGCCGCGTCTGGTTTTGGTAATCCTCCTGCTGCTTGAGCAGGCGGTTGATCTGCAGCTCGAGCTGGTTCTTGTGACCGATGATTTCCGCCGCATGCTCGGAGATCTTGCGGTGTTGTTCCTTGGCACCGTCCACAGCCTGCTGAATTTGCACCTTAGGGTCGGCGTTCTCATCGATCTTCTGATCGAAAGAGGCCATTACGTACTTCCAGCCTTTGCTGAATGGATTCGCCATTGAACTAACTCCTTGCGTGTGGAAATAAGGGAAGGTCCCAATAAAAAGGACGCTTTCTAGCGAGTTTAGCCGGACTAGCTAGAAAGCGTCCGAGAAAAGAGCTTGAGGGTGGGGGATAAAGCGCTATGCGCCGAACCCGCCGGCTTCCTAGCTCTCGCTTTGCGCGTTCTGCTCTTCAACCTGACGGCGGACGTCCTCCATGTCGAGCTCCTTAACCTGTTTGATCACATCCTCGAGGGCTGCTGGTGGCAATGCACCCGCCTCGCGGAAGACCAGGATCCCGTCACGGAAGATCATCAGGGTAGGAATGGACTGGATCTGCAGCGCTGCGGAAAGGCCCTGGTTTGCCTCGGTGTCGAGCTTGGCGAAGGTCGCGTCTGGGTGCTCCTCGGAAGCCTTCTCAAATACCGGCGCGAAGCGCTTGCACGGGCCGCACCAATCAGCCCAAGCGTCTACGAGAGTAATGCCCTCACCGGACACGGTCTGCTCAAAGGTCTCTTCAGTTACGTCGATAGTTGCCATATAAATCTCTCCTGTTTTTCGGGGTCTTTCCTATCAACGGTACATGACTGAGTGTTATTCCTTAGCGCACTATTGCAATATACCCCCTGGGGGTATACGGTCGGGTTGTACCCAAAGAAAGGAAAAACAATGAGCGTAAAGAACTACACCGTAGAGGGCATGACCTGCGGACACTGCGAAATGTCGGTACGTGAAGAGGTCGGCGAAATCGCCGGCGTCAGCTCCGTTAGCGCAGACCACACCACCGGCGCCGTCACCGTCGAGGGCGAGGGCTTCACCGACGAGCAGGTTGTCGCCGCCGTTGCAGAGGCAGGCTACAAGGTCAAGGCCTAATTCACTCTTCCCCTTCCTAATTCACTCTTCCCTCTTAGAACCATGACTAATCTCGCCCACCTGGATCTTGGCGTTTCCGGCATGACGTGCACCTCGTGCTCGTCGCGCGTGCAGCGCAAGCTCAACAAGGTCGACGGAGTAACGGCCAATGTCAACTTCGCCACCGAGACCGCCGCCATTGAGTACGACCCGGCCACTGCAAACCCCGAATCCCTCATTGAGGTAGTTCGCGGCGCCGGCTACAACGCTTTCACTATGGGCGATGATTCTTCCGATGCGGAAGACCCCGAGAATGGCTCAGATCCCACCGCGGCCGCGCGCGCCCAGGAGTCCCGTGATCTACTGCGCCGCACCCTCATCTCAGCCGCGCTTTCCACACCGGTAATGCTGGTTTCCATGCTGCCCAGCCTGCAGTTCGACAACTGGCAATGGGCGGCCGCAATTCTGGCGACCATCGTCTATATCTTCGGCGGCGCACCTTTCCACAAGGCGACGTGGGCAAACCTTCGTCACGGCTCCTTCACCATGGACACGCTGATTTCCATAGGAACCACCGCGGCCTATTTTTGGTCGCTGTATGCCATGTTCTTCGGCACCGCTGGCCAGCCTGGGATGAAGATGCACATGGAGCTGATGTCCAACCACGCACAGATGGATCACATCTATCTGGAATCGGTGGGCATGGTCATCACATTCTTGCTGTTGGGCCGTTGGTTTGAGGTCAAAGCCAAGGGCCAATCCTCGGAGGCGCTGCGCACGCTTCTGGGGATGGGCGCCAAGGACGCTACGCTGCTTGTCGACGGCGCGGAAAAACGCGTGCCCATCACACAGATCCAGGTAGGAGACATATTCGTCGTTCGTCCTGGCGAGAAGATCGCCACCGACGGCGTCGTGGAAGCCGGCGCCTCCGCCGTAGACGAGTCCATGCTGACAGGCGAGTCAATGCCCGTGGAAGTCAAGGCGGGTGACCACGTTACCGGCGCCACGTTAAACTCCGCCGGCCGCTTAGAAGTCCGCGCCACCAAGGTCGGCGCGGATACCACGCTCGCGCAAATGGCCAAGCTGGTCACCGACGCCCAGGCTTCCAAGGCCCCAGTCCAGCGCCTGGTAGACAAGATTGCACAGGTCTTCGTGCCCGTGGTCATCATCATTGCCGCCCTAACGCTGCTCGCGCACTTGGTCTTTGGGGACGGCGTCGCACCAGCCTTCATCGCTGCGGTCGCTGTACTCATCATCGCCTGCCCCTGCGCAATGGGCCTTGCAACTCCGACTGCCATTTTGGTGGGCACTGGCCGCGGCGCGCAGCTGGGGCTTCTCATCAAAGGCCCTGAGGTCCTCGAGTCCACCAAGAAAGTAGACACCATCGTCATGGACAAGACCGGCACCGTCACCGAGGGCAAAATGACCGTCGCACGTGTGCATCTCGCACAGCAAATGGGAGGCTCTACAGCAGAAGGCAGGCTTCTCCTGCTCGCCGCGGCGGTGGAAGTAGGTTCTGAGCATCCGATTGCCAAGGCCATCGTTTCAGCAGCCCAAGATCTGCCGCAGGCAGGCCGCATTGAGCCCGCAAGCGATTTCCATTCCGTGGCAGGCCAAGGCGTCAAGGGCACAGTAGACGGACACCGCGTGCGCGTAGGACGCATAAAGGGTGAGCAAGCAGCACGCGGCGAGCTCGCCGCCACCTTCCAGGCCGCGGAGGCCGAGGGTGCAACCCCGGTCGCCGTCTACGTGGACGATACGCTCGCTGGAATCATCGATGTTCGCGATACGGTGAAGCCGACGTCTGCCACGGCCGTCGCCAAGCTCCGCGAACTCGGCCTTAACCCACATCTTCTGACCGGTGACAACGAAGAAGCAGCGCGCGCCGTCGCCAAGGCCGTGGGCATCGCCGACGCGGACGTGACCGCAGGCGTGCTGCCGTCCGACAAGGTGGCGGTAATCAGGCACTTGCAGGAGGAGGGAAAGACCGTTGCCATGGTGGGTGACGGCGTCAACGACGCAGCAGCCCTTGCCCAGGCAGACCTCGGCCTAGCCATGGGGGCTGGCACCGACGTGGCGATTGAAGCATCCGATATCACCTTGATGAACAGCGATCTGCGCTCCGCAGCCGACGCCATCCGGCTCTCGCGGCGCACGCTGCGCATCATCAAGGGCAACCTCTTCTGGGCCTTTGCCTACAACGTACTGCTCATCCCAGTAGCCGCCTTGGGCCTACTCAACCCGCTTTTCGCCGGCATCGCTATGGCCTTTAGCTCCGTGTTCGTTGTCAGCAACTCACTGCGTCTGCGCAACTTCCAAACTTCCTAGCATTTTCCCAGCACACAGAGCTATACCCGGCTATAGTGCCCTTGTATGCGGACAATCAACCAAGGCCACATTTCACGCGCGGAGCGTCTCGACCGCCTGCCTGTTACTAAGAAACACAAGAAGCTGTTAGCCGGCTCAGGGATCGGCTGGGGACTCGATGCCATGGATGTCGGACTCATCTCTTTCGTCATGGCAGCTTTGGCAACCCACTGGGGCATTAGCCCTACCGAATCCTCTTGGCTGGCTTCAATCGGCTTCGTGGGCATGGCACTCGGCGCGACCTTTGGAGGATTGCTCGCCGATAAGATTGGGCGCCGCCAAGTATTCGCGCTAACCCTGCTGGTCTACGGTTTGGCCACCGGCGCATCAGCCCTCTCGACCGGATTGACGATGCTCCTTATCCTGCGCTTTATCGTCGGCCTCGGTTTAGGCGCAGAACTGCCTGTGGCATCGACGCTTATTTCCGAGTTCTCCCCGCTTAAAGTGCGTGGACGCATGGTGGTCATACTTGAGGCTTTCTGGGCAGTGGGCTGGGTGCTCGCAGCGCTCATTGGCACCTTTGTAGTCGGGGCGTCGCCTAGCGGCTGGCGCTGGGCCTTGGCGCTGGGAATGGCACCTGCCATCTACGCCCTGTTCGTGCGCCTCCGTCTGCCCGAATCGGTGCGTTTCTTGGAATCCAAAGGCCGGCACGCGGAGGCAGAAGAGGCGGTGGCCTCCTTCGAAGCAGCGGCCAGATCCGAGGGCAAACCTCAATCTTCTGCCGTTACCCCACCGACCTACGGGGAGGAAGACATCACCTCGACTAGCATTTGGTCGGCATCACTGCGCCGGCGGACCGCCGCGTTCTGGTGCATCTGGTTTTGTGTGAACTTGAGCTACTACGGCGCGTTCATCTGGATTCCTTCACTCCTCGTAGCCGATGGGTTCAGCCTGGTTAAATCCTTCAGCTTCACGTTAATCATCACGCTTGCCCAGCTGCCCGGCTACGCCGCTGCAGCCTGGCTTATTGAATCCTGGGGCCGACGCCCAACGCTCGCCGCGTTCCTAATCGGTTCCGCCTGTGCAGCAGGAATGTATGGTTTTGCATCCACCACGACCTTGATTCTCGTGGCAGGTTGCCTGTTGTCCTTCTTCAACTTGGGAGCCTGGGGTGCGCTTTACGCCATCGGCCCAGAGCTCTATCCCACCCACCTCCGCGGCGCGGGAACGGGTGCCGCCGCGGGCTTCGGCCGGCTTGCTTCCATTCTCGCTCCATTGATGGTGCCAGTGGTAGTCTCGCACGGCGGTAAGCCCTGGCTTTTTGCCATCTTCGCCGCCGCATTCGCTGTGGCAACAATTGCCGCATTCTTACTTCCGGAACAACGGGGAAAGGCACTGGTATAGAGATGAAAGCACGCTTGCGCGCTGCCGTTGCTCTGGGCGGATATTGCGCGGTCATTTTGTCACTGACCACCCTGAAAGCCTTCTTCCAGATCGGTTATCTCTGGAATCCGGATAATCAACGCGCCAGGGAGCTGCGTCTGATGCCGCTGGATGATCTGTTCTCCGGCAGCTGGTTCAAGCCTGCGTTTGAATACGGCGGTAACTTCGCATTCTTCGTCCCACTTGGAATACTGCTCTACGTGCAGGTGGGCTCGAAACTCAAGGCAACGATCTGGGGTCTTATCTTCTCTGCCCTAGTCGAGACCATCCAATACGTCTTTTCGCTAGGGCGCACCGACATCGATGATCTCTTCTTCAACACCCTGGGTGCATTCTTCGGCGCCTGGCTCGCGCAACTGCTCGGAAAAAGATTGCACGCCTTCTGGCAATGGTTGGCCATCGCCACGACCGCAGTGTTTATCGTGCTCGTAGTACTCGGCCCGCGCCTTGGCGATCCTGCAAAGGTCAAGGATTTGTCTCTGTATGGATCTGCTGAAGAATCGCTTTCCGCGCAGCTTTCCACTGCAGCCCTTCCGGCTTAGACCACGAATAATGCTCCGCGTCATCGAGGAGCACCGTCTCAATGCTGAGTCCATGCGCACGTGCTCGAGCCATGAAGTATTTGACCTCGTCGGCGTTGACGGTCTTGTCATTTTTACCGTGGAGCACCACGATGCGGGCTTTGTCGTTGACATTGTCCGCAGGTGAAGCTTCGAAATAACGCTGCGGCACCTGGCGCGGCGTACCACCTAGAAGCGTGCGCACAAACTTATCGTGCTGTCTAAAGGCCAGGTGCATGTCATAAACACCGGCAATACCCACGCATTTATCTACGCGGAACTTTGGTGCGGCACCAGGTGCCTTTGCCGGCAGCGCCGGACGCGAACAAGCCCACGTCGAAAGGTTGCCGCCCGCTGAATAACCAGCAACAACGACATTGCTGATGTCGAGGGGGATGCGTGATTCATGCGCGAGCTGCGGAATGAAGTCAATAGCCGCCGCAACGTCGTTGTACGTCATTGGCCACCCACCAGGCGCATCCTTCGCGTTCAAAGTCACGCCACGGTATTCCACGTTCCACACTGCAACTCCGTGTTGGGCTAGGTCGTTGACCACGGGTGCCGCAGAGCGCGCAGTAGACTTTTCTTGCCATCCACCACCATGGAAGAAAACCACTAAAGGGATCTTTTTCGCAGGTGAAAGCTTCTTGGGCGTCACCAAGTATCCATGTTGTCGCGGGTGTTGATGGCCATAAACAAACTTCTGGGCATTTACCTGCGGAGAGGGTTTAGTGGGCATCACGGGCGCCGACGTGGGCTGCCCCGTGCCTCCTTCAGGCGCTGGGGTGCCGGAACAACCAACGCCACTGAGGCTCAATGCCATAACGGCCGCGGCAAAGGCGCCGGAAATCGCTAAGCCGCGGATATGCGACACCGGTTGCCTATTCTGAGGGTGCGGCAGGCTATTAGCCATGTGCCATGTTGACGAACTTGGAGTAGTGCAGCTGGTGCGCAACCTGGATTGTATCGATAGGACCACCACGGTGCTTAGCCAGAATGATGTCAGCCTCGCCGGCTCGTGGGTCATCCCGGTCCTGGGAGTCTGGGCGGTAAAGCAGCATAACCATATCGGCGTCCTGCTCCAGCGAGCCCGACTCACGAAGGTCAGCAAGCTGCGGCTTCTTGTCAGTGCGGGACTCCGGGCCACGGTTCAGCTGGGAAATAGCAATCAGCGGCACCTCGAGCTCCTTGGCCAAAAGCTTAAGCTGTCGGGAGAATTCCGAGACCTCTTGCTGACGGGATTCAACCTTCTTGCCGGAAGACATCAGCTGCATATAGTCAAGCACGATGAGGTCCAAACCATGTTGTTGCTTGAGGCGGCGGGCCTTGGAGCGAATCTCCATCATGGTGAGGTTCGGAGAATCATCGATGAACAGTGCCGCGTCTTGGATGCGGTTGAGCGTCTGGTCGATCTTGGCCCAGTCTTCAGTGGAAACGCGGCCAC
>NZ_KV800710.1:39727-44409 GCF_001810285.1 Corynebacterium sp. HMSC071F07 | reverse complement strand
TCAGTGGAAACGCGGCCACCGCGCATATCGGATAGCTTTACCTCCGCCTCAGCCGAGAGCAAACGCATCACGATCTCAGAGGCAGACATCTCGAGGGAGAAGATTACGGAAGTCTTGCCATGCTGCAACGAAGCCGAACGCATGAAGTCCATGGCCAGCGTCGACTTACCAACACCAGGACGCGCCGCGACGATGATCATCTGGCCAGCACGCAGACCATTGGTGAGCTTGTCCAAGTCAATGAAGCCAGTTGGTACGCCGGCCTCCAAGCCACCGTTTTGCTGAAGCATCGCGAGCTCGTCAATGGTTGGATCGATAAGCTTTCCCAGAACTTGATAATCCTCGGTTGTCTTCTTCTGCGCCACCGCAAACACTTCTTGCTGGGCACGATCCAAGACAGACTCGATTTCTGCATCTTCGGCGCCTTCAAAACCCAGCTGAACAACGCGCGTACCTGCGTCAACAAGCTTGCGCAGAACTGCCTTTTCCGCAACGATTTCCGCATAGTAGCGAGCATTCGCTGCAGTAGGAACGGTGGCCAAAAGGGTGTGCAAGTAGGGCGCACCACCCACGCGCTCCAGATTGTTATAGCGGTCTAGACGGGAGGCCACGATGACCGCATCAATGTCAGTGCCGGCGGCATAAAGATCGACCATAGCCTGGTAAATCAACGCATGCGCTGGGTAATAAAAGTCATCTGGTTCGAGCTCCTCAATGACTTCCATAACCGTATTCGGGCTAAGGAGCATAGCGCCCAAGACGCCTTGCTCCGCTTCCCTATCTGAAGGCGGCTGGCGGAACTCGCCATAGCGCTTAACGTCATCCCTGCGCTTGCCGCGGTAGGGGCGATCTTCTACCTCCGGCACATCGGGCGCCTCTGGCGGTACGTAGTCAGAGTCATCAAAGCTTGCATTAGTCATAGACAATCCATCCCACCATATTTTTGCGGCCGCTAGGCGGCATATCTCCCCTCGGCTACTCTTTCGAGCTCTAAGTCTAATGCAGGGGATAGACATACAATTTTCGCCCCTCCACGCGCTTCGCTTGGGTATAAAACGAAAGTTTTCCACAGGCACTTGTGCAATTCCCAGGTGAGTGCGTACTTTTGTCCCAGAACTGCTGTTAGGACCTGTGGATAACTCCTTCAAGCCACTGACCTGCGATTACTATAAGCGCAGGTCAGGCGGTGTTTTTGCCAATGTGAAAATGTACACAAAACCAGTGGACAACCGCATCTACCTGCGCATTAACGCTTTTACCCGCGGGTTAACGAGCGGTAAAAACAGCCTCCACTTGACAAAAGTTATCCACAGATTTGGAAAGTTATCCACAGTTGTCCACAGGCGGGTGAAATCGTGCCTAAAACGCGCAAAAGGCCCCTGGGGCTTGCCACCTCACATGGCAGGCCCCAAGGACCAACTGCGTTGCTGTTGTCATTGTGGTTTCCATGCTTCGGGCATGGAAACCGTCGTGCGCCTTAAATCAGTTTTAGGCAGCGACGACCGAGAAGTTCACCTTGCCGAGAACATCAGCGTGCAGCTTCAGCTCGACCTGGTAGTTGCCGGTCTTCTTGACCAGGCCCTTTGGCAGAACGACGATGCGCTTGTCCAGCTTCGGGCCGCCAGCGGCCTCAATAGCGGAAACGATGTCATCTGCAGAAACGGAGCCGAAAAGCTTGCCGTTTTCAGAAGTCTTCATTACAACCTGAACGCCGGAGAGCTGCTCGAGCTGGTTGCGGACCTCGCGTGCGTGATCCAGGTCGCGGATTGCGCGAGCTTCCTGGGCGCGCTTGATGCCCTCGATCTGCTTCTCAGCACCGCGGGTGGCAACGATAGCCAGGCCGCGAGGAAGCAGGTAGTTACGTCCGTAGCCGTTCTTGACCTCAACAATTTCGCCTGGGGCGCCGAGGTTCTCAACGGCAGCGGTGAGGATCAGCTTCATGATCCCTGCCTTTCAATTGAGTTAGTTAATAATTGCGTTTGACAGTGTTTAGAACGGGGGTTCAGCGTCTGCACCGCCGAAGCTGCCGGCTTGTGGTGCAGAATTCCACGGATCATTAGAAGGAGCTGACTGCTGCGGAGCGCTCTGGTTTCCACCAAAGCCGCCCTGGTTGCCGCCGCCAAAGTTGTTGCCACCCTGGTTCTGCTGCTGGCCGCCGTAGTTGCCACCACCATTGCCACCATTGGCGGACTTGCGGGTGACCTGAGCGGAAGCGTAGCGCAGGGATGGGCCAACTTCATCGACCTCAACCTCAAAGACAGTGCGGTTTTCGCCCTCGCGGTTCTGGTAAGAACGCTGGCGGAGGCGGCCATTAACAATGACACGCATGCCCTTGGTCAAAGTCTCTGCAACGTTTTCTGCGGCTTGGCGCCACACGTTGCAAGTCAGGAACATGGCTTCGCCATCCTCCCACTGATTCGTCTGCGAATTGAAGCGACGAGGGGTGGAAGCAACGCGGAAGTTTGCTACAGCTGCACCCGCTGGGGTGAAGCGAAGCTCCGGGTCAGCAACTACGTTGCCAACAACGGTGATTGGGGTTTCTCCCTGTGCCATGGTCTGTTCTCCTTATCGGTTACGTGGATTCTTAAAACTCTGAAACCAGTATCCGCTATTTGCTGTCGGTGCGCAGAACCTTGGTACGCAGGATGGTGTCGTTCAGGTTCAGGCGGCGGTCAAGCTCGAGTACCGATGCGGACTCGCACTCAAGGGTAACGACGGCGTAGATGCCCTCTTCCTTCTTGTTGATGGCGTAAGCAAGACGACGCTTGCCCCATACATCAACGTTTTCAACCTTGCCGCCGTCCTTGCGGACAACTTCCAGGAACTTGTCTAGGGACGGGGATACGGTGCGCTCATCCTGGTTAGGATCCAGAATAATCATGACTTCGTAGTGACGCACGGACCTCATCACCTCCTATGGTCTAGTAATTGTTTTCGGCCATATCACCTTTGCGGATATGGCAGGAGGGTACGTTGCGTCAAGCAACCCCATCACAATAGCGCATTGACCGGCCAAAAAGAAATCCCCAACGGGATATTTCCGCTGAGGACTTACAGTCTGTAACCAAGCACACGAACGACCGTGCGCGTGGCTCGCACCTAGCTCCGCATGGTGGTGGCGAAGAAGATCGCACTGCCGGCTGGAATCACCGTCAGAAACAAAAGCGCCAGTAGGCCAAGCAAGATGGGCCAACGGCGATCTTCGCTGCGCTGATAGAGATAGTAAGCAGCCATGACGCAGAAGAACCCGAGGACGATCGAAACGATTCCCACGATTGTGATTCCCATTTAGGCAAACTCCCCTACTAGCGGATCGCGGCCTGCGTGTGCCGCGCGGACTTTATCAACGCTCTTGCCCAGCATCTGGCGCACGACGAGCACACCAATGACGATGATGAAGCCGTCGCGGGCGATGACCATGATGTCGAGCAGCTCATGCCCGATGCCCTTGTTCTCCTCCCCCAGCATGTGCCACATGAGAACCGGCCACACTAGGGCGTCGACAAGCATCCAGCTCATCAGCAAACGCCAACGCGGCAGGGCCAACAGAGCCGGAACCACCAACCACAGCGAATACTGCGGGGACCAAACCTTGTTCACCAACAAGAAAGCCATCAAAATTAGGTAGATTAGCTCGGCCACGCGCGGCGTACGTGCCACCCGCAGTCCGAAGACTCCAATGACCGCGCATGCGATGAGGAAGGCGGGCAGGGTGAAGGCGTTGAGGAATTCCGGGCTGAACTCGATTCCCGTCACGCGGTTAAGCACAGCATAGATGGTGGTCCACTCCGCGCCACGTTCCTCGTTCAAGCGGAAAAACACGTGCCAAGCCTCCGGGTATTTTTCTGCCACAGGGACGTTGACCACGAGCCAGGAAATCACCGTGCCGCCGAGCATTGCGCCTAACGGTGCCCACTTCTTGTTTCGCACTGCCAGCACCAAGAACGCGCCCAGGATGAATAGCGGCCACAGCTTGAACGCAGTACCGCAACCAATCAGGATTCCGGCGAGCCAATTCTTGCCACGGGTTACGGCGAGAAGTGCGCCCACCATGAAAGCGATGGAGGGGATGTCCCAGTTGGTAAATCCATGGATGACTACCAGTGGGCTGGCCGCCATCAGTACGGTGTCCCACGCCCGGTTTCCGGTCAGGCGGAAGACCATGTAGACGGTAACGACCCAGATGCACGACATCACCAGTGCGGTGAGCCCGAAGTACCAACCGGATTCGGCGATGCCAAACCAGTGGCCCACCGGGTAGGTAGTGCGCGAGATCCAACCCATGATTCCCTGAAACATACCGGCCAAGACTGGGTATTCCATGTAGCGGGTGAGATCACCCTCCTGCCACGAAAAGGCATAAGGGAAGCCGCCCTGGTCGAGGCCACGGCCACCGTAGAGCGGGATGATGTCGTTGTAGCAGAACGAGGTGTACTGACGGTTGCCATCCCAGTTCAGCGAAATGAGCCCTTCTGCAGAAGTGCGGCTGCCCGCGCAAGTGGCCTTGCTGAGAAAGCCGAATACCAGAAACATCCAAGCCACCGCGATGAGGGCGCGCAGGGGGCTAAACCATTGCTTCTTGCCCGAATATGCGAAACGACCCTTCGGCCCTCCGAAGAACTCGACGACATCGTGCGCAAAAGGCTCCGCCGAAAGCGGAACGAGTCCAGTATTTTCCGCCG
>NZ_KV800710.1:16115-39627 GCF_001810285.1 Corynebacterium sp. HMSC071F07 | reverse complement strand
GATACGGGGGCAACAGGTGAAGCGGGGCGAGCTTGCGCCACCGACTTCACCTTACGAAGGGCCCTATCAGTCACGCTGATCTCCTATTGATTAAGCAGATCGGCCAAATCGCCTTGGCCGCTAATGATGTCCTCAATCGACGGGACATCTTGCGCCGGCTGATTAGGCGGTGCCGGACGGCCCTGCTGACCCTGTCCCGGCTGACCCGGCTGGCCCGGCTGGCCTTGCTGCTGTTCCGGCGAAGGCGCCGGCTGCTGGGCCTGTTCCTCTGGTGCCGGAGTAGGTGCCTGAGCGTCCTGTTCCGGAGCGGTGTTGCTGTCGCTGCCAGCGGTACCGGAGTTATAGGAAGAGTCGTAGGAGCCGGTATAACCCGAACCCCAGTTACCGTTACCGTAACGGACAGGGTAAGCCTGCGGGAAGGACTTGTACTCAGCGTTAGCCAGCGAGGTATCCAGAATCTGCTTCCAAATCTGAGTCGGGGAGTTGGAGCCGTACATGATTCCGCCATAGGAGTTGAAGATGGCAGAGGTGTTGTCAGCGGTACCAACCCACACGGCGGTTGCTAGCTGCGGGGTGGAGCCAACCATCCAAGCGTCCTTGTTGTTGCCGGTATCGCCCAGCTGCGTGGTACCGGTCTTGGAAGCGGACTCACGGCCGCCGGCCAGAGCACCGTTGGACCAACCTGCGACCGGGAGCATTGCCTTCAAGACATTGTTGGCAACGTTCGCGGAAACACGGCGCTCGCCACCCTTGTCATCGAACTCGTAGAGAACCTCGCCGCCGGTGGTCTCCACCTTCTGAACGAAGTGAGGCTGGTGCCAAACGCCACCGTTGGTCAAAGTGGCCATAGCGCTAGCCATATCCAGCGGACGGGACTGGTACTGGCCCAGCACAACGCCCTCGAACGGAGTCCCGCCCTTCTCGCTCAGGGTCTTATCGATGCCCGGCAGCGACTTTGCAATACCCAGAGCATGCGCCATGTCTGCGGTGTCCTGCGTACGGTTTTCCAGATCGTCCTGCAGACGGAGGAAGGAGGTATTGTAGGATTTCTTCAACGCCTCAGCGATGGAGCAGCTGCCGCAGCCACCATCAACATTGGTAACCACCTGGGAACCAGGCAGCTGATAAGGAGCCGAGGAGTAATAGGTATCCAAGCCAATGCCCTGCTGCAGTGCTGCCGCAAGAGTGAAGATCTTGAAGGTGGAGCCGGTCTGCAGACCCGCATTTGCGTAGTCCCAACCAGTTGCCTCGTTGCCGCCGAAGTAGCCGCGGATACCGCCGGTTGCCGGGTCAATGGTGACGGCAGCAGCACGTGCGTCTTCCTGCAGGGAAGCCAGCTGACCATCCACCGCATCGGTGGAGGCGTTCTGCACGTTCATATCGATGGTGGTGGTGATCTTCAGACCACCGGTTGCCACCTGATCCTCAGTGATGCCGACGCGCTCGAGTTCGGCGATGACCTGATTCTTGATGTGGCCAAAAGCGCCCGGCGCCTCGGTGTATGCGGAGTACTCGGAAGGATCACGAGTCTGCGGGAACTGCATTCCCTTACGCTCGGTGGCGTTGAGATCGCCCATCTCTACCAAGCCATCGAGAACATAGTTCCAACGCGCCTTGGAGCTTTCCTCATCAACGCGCGGATCAAGAACGGAAGGAGACTGGATAAGGCCGGCCAACATGGCGCCCTCTTCCACGGTGAGATCCTTTGCGTCCTTGTTGAAGTAGGCGTTCGAAGCAGCCTGGATGCCATAAGCGTTACGTCCGAAGTAGACCGTATTCAGGTAGGCCTGCAGGATGTCTTCCTTAGACCATTCGTTGGTCATCTTGATGGAGTAGATGAGCTCACGAATCTTACGGACGTAGGAGTACTCGTCACCCACCAGAGTGTTTTTCACATACTGCTGGGTAATGGTGGAGCCACCACCCGCGGTGGAGTCACCGGTGAGCTTTCCCAAGACTGCGCGGCCTAAGCCGGTAAAGGAAAAGCCCGAGTTGGTCCAGAACTCGCGGTCCTCGGCCGAAAGCACGGAATCTTCTACGTAATCTGGGACTTCTTCCAGCTTGACCTGCGTGCGGTTGCCTTCCGGCGGCACCAACTTAGCTAGCTGGGTGTTTCCATCACCAGCAACGATGGTCGAAACCTGGCTGGCTTGAAGGTCCTTTGGTTCCGGGACCGTGTACTGAGAGTAGGCGTAGCCGAAGAGAGCTGCGGGCACAGCCACGAGCACCAAGGCGACGATCAAAACAATCCAGGGCCAGCGACGACGTTTGCGCTGGTTCGTAGATTTTTTACTATGACGCCCAGCTCTCTTTTGGGCGGATTCCTTTTCGGTCACTGCTTCGTGTCCTCGTCAATCATGGGCAGATTTTCTTAAATAAGTGCAGCTTACCGGCCACAACAGCCGAGCCAAAAACTAACCTTCATCATAAGCCGTCGCCGCCGCCAATAGGTGATTCCACCGGCACGCCGTACAAACTTCGACTTTATGAACCGTAAATTCGAGGCCTTCGGCGACGAATTCTGCGATTTCTTCATCGCTGCGCGCGCTGCCGGCACGCCGCCCTAGCGCCTCGCCATAAACCCATTTGGTAAGGCGCATCGCCTCCCCGCAGAGAGGACATTTGCGCTCCATGTCGGTGCCATGATGCTTGGCTGCAGCGCGGAGGAGAAAGTCGGCGTCGCAAAGCGCATCCTTTTCTATAAGGCCCGCTCGATATTTGCGCAGGTGCTGCGCACGCTCCCACTCGTGGGAGATCACGTGTTTGAAAGAAACCGCCACAGTAGCCCTATCCTCCTTCCCTAGATCCGGGCCTGAAGTTGACCAGACACCTAATTAGACAACAGCTTAACCACGCCACCTGTTCCCGCGTGCGAATGAGCGGAGAGTATTTTTTAACTCAAAAGCTAAATTTTTCGTGGCCTAACTACCGTTGTGAGTGTACGGGCGCTACTATTACTTTTCATGAGTGAACAAGCTGCTGAGTCCCCCTCCGCCTACGAAGACGCCCTTGACGTAGCCCGCAGCATCCAGCCCGCGCTAAACAAGCTGATGCTCATCTTCCAGCGCACCACCGAAGGTTCCTCCCTGACCACCTCCCAGGTCTCTATCATGAACCAGCTGCGCCTGCGCGGCCCATCCCGCGTGAGCACCATCGCACAGGCAGAACTCATCCGCATGCCCACCGCGTCCAATGCCCTATACCAATTGGAGCGCCACGGCTTTGTGGAGCGCCACCGAGATGACAAAGACCGCCGCGGCGTCCTCGTGGCACTGACCCAACTAGGTGAATCTGAGCTGAACATCGTCTCCCGTCAGCGTGCCGCCGCCCTGGCGGAGATCCTGCAGTGGATGGAACCTAAAGACTTGCAAGCGGCTCGTCAGATGAGTTCCCTGATTGCCAAATTGGCAGACGTCTATCGCCCGACAATGAACTAAAACCCACTTAGCAAAGAAACTGGGCATGAAACCGCATGTAGACCAAAGCAACCAGGGGTAATGCGGAGCAGGCCCGGATTTCTTTTTCGCCCCTCCCGTGACTAATAATGGGCTAAGAATTACGCCCCCGGACAGTTCACGGGATGTATTGCTGAATGGATAAAAATCATCAACACAAGTCTTTTGCTTCTCTCGCTAAAGACCCTGTGCGAATCCTAATTTCGTGGAGTCCTTCCTCCACTGGCACTGAAGCGATCGATTTTGCAGCGTGGCTCGCCCGCTCCACCAACGTTCGCATCAGGGTCGTTTCCACGATCTCCGTTCCGCTGGCCACCACCGCGCTGAACAAGCACGGCAATAAATTTAAAAAGTGGTTCACCAAGGAACAGGCCAAGTGCAAAGAACGAGTTCTGGAAGCACTCGAGGCGGCGGGTATCTCCGATTCCCAGCTGGACGAAGAGCCTTCCGTTCTTTTGGCCGGCCCCTCCCGCCCGCAGCTGCTGACCGAGATGGCAGAAGAATTCGGCGCGGATGCAATCCTGCTTGGCGCTAACCAATCCGCGCCAAAGGGCCGTTTCTTCGCAGGCTCGACTGCCGACGCCCTGCTGCACTTCTCCCCTATTCCGTTGGGCCTTTCCCCGCGCGATATCAAGCTTTCCAAGCATGGCGTGACCCGCATCAACTTCGCTTTCACCGAGCGCAGCGACTCCGAGGACCCCGCCTTGCTGTGCGCCGCCCGCCTGGCGAATACATGGAACGTTCCGCTGCGTATCGTGGCCTTTTCCGCCGACGGGCTTCTCGACGCCCAGGTCAGCGGCAACGTCGACGTCGCCTCCAAGCTAGCCAAAGGCTGGCACGAGCATTCCTTGTCCATGCTGGACCGCGCACACGATGTGGTGGCAGAGCGCTTCCCAGAGCTACCGATTACTACCGAAATCGGCACCGGCCATGGCTGGTCTGGCGCGGTGGACTCGCTGAAGTGGAAGAAAGGCGACTTGATGTGCCTAGGTTCTTCCCCGATGGGCCCCTTCGAACGCGTATTCATTGGCTCCACGGCCACCGAGCTGCTTCCGCATGTGCGCGTCCCGGTTCTGGTGCGCCCTTCGGACTCTGCGCCTTCAGTCGAAACTGCGGACTAATCCACGGCGACTAGACTTTGGCCTATGAATCTCCAGCCTGAGCATCCGGAAAACGATCTGACAACTGATGCCGACTACGCCAACCTGCGGCGCCCGGAGCCAAGCTCTTTCGATGAGCTCGCGGATGAGCCAGATCCCCTAGCGGTAGCTGCAGCCAACCGCCGCTCTTCCCGGCAGGCTATCTGGTTCATGGTCGCTGTACTGCTGCTTTCCGGCCTCTACGCATTTGTGGTGGCACTAATTACCCGCTCCCAGGGCGGGGCGCTTTGCGACGCCCAGCTTGCCACCTGGCTGTGCACCGAAGGCCAGCGCCGCTTCTTTGCACTGACCACCGTCATCATCCCGTTCCTGGGAATGGTGGGCACCGCCGTCATCATGGTGCGCAAGCTCAAACGCTATCTGCGCTGGCGCTCCTGGATGGCAATTTTCTGGGTAATGGCCTGCAACTTCATGCTGTGGTGCATCACCGACATTCAAATCTTGTTGGTTCCGCTGGGCTAACCGTTCCCCGAGGGAAAGGAGAGGCTGGAACCTTGCAGGTTCCAGCTGGTTACTGAGCTGCGCCTTGCGCCGCGGCTACGGCTACTTCCGCGCAATCTGGACGCCCACAGTGCTGGGTTTCTACCTTCTGGATGCAGTCATCACAGATAAGCACCTGCTTGCGGCAGGTGTCCTCGTTGATACAGTTATGGAAGGTGTTGGTGGCATTGCCGCAATGCACGCAGTGACCAAGCTGGATAAAACCTGGATCTTGCAGGCCCTGCCCAAATTCGTGATGCATGCGCTTGTCAAAGACGTAGAGGGAGCCTTCCCAGAGACCGTCGTTGCCGAATTTCTCGCCATAGCGGACGATGCCGCCGTCTATCTGATAGACCTCTTTGAAACCACGATTCTTCATCAGGGAAGAAAGAATCTCGCAACGAATGCCGCCAGTGCAATAGGAAACGACTGGCTTATCCTTCATCCAGTCATACTTGCCGGACTCGATTTCCTCGATGAAATCATGGGTGGTCTTAACATCTGGGACGACAGCGTTTTTGAACTTGCCGATCTCAGCTTCCATGGCGTTGCGGCCATCGAAGAAGACGACTTCGTCGCCGCGCTCCTTAACCAGCTCGTTGACCTGCTCTGGCTTCAGGTGCACGCCGCCACCGACGACGCCGTTCTCATCCACCTTCAGCTCACCGGGCGCGCCGAATGCCACGATTTCGTCGCGAACCTTCACGGACAGGCGTGGGAAATCATCGGCACTACCCTCGGACCACTTGAATTCCATCTTTTTAAAGCCCGGGTACTCGCGGGTCTCACGGACATAGCGCTTACAAGCATCCATGTCACCACCGACGGTGCCGTTAATTCCGTGCTCGGAGATGAGGATGCGGCCCTTCAGCCCGAGCTTTTCGCACAGGTTACGCTGCCACAACATGATGGCAGTGGGATCGCTGATTGGGGTAAAGCAGTAATAAAGGAGAATCTTGCTGAGGCTCACGCCATCGATTGTAGGCGTGAGCTGTTGCTCTTCCTAAATTTCCCGAAAATCTTTGGGTTTAGCGCTTCTGGTAAAGCGCCTGCTTACGTGCAAAGACCGGATCGGAGGTCACGAGCACGCCCAAATTGCGGAAGATTCCCTCATCCACCGAGCCCAAGATGGTGGTGGTGTGAACGTCACAACCTGCCAGCTGCTTTAGTTCCGCCATTGCGCGGCGAGCGTTCTCGTCCTTCGCAGCGGAGGCGGAAAGAGCGATGAGCACCTCGTCGGTGTGCAGGCGCGGGTTACGCGAACCCAGATACTCGGTCTTGAGCTTCTGGATCGGTTCGATGGCCTCTGGACTCAGCAGGTGGATCTCATCATCGATGCCGGCTAGATGCTTAAGTGCATTGAGCAGCATCGCAGCGGAGCAGCCCAGCAGCTCAGAAGTGCGGCCGGTGATGATGGTGCCGTCGGCAAGCTGCAGCGCAGAGGCCGGCTCGTCAGTTTCCGCGGCACGCTTGCGCGCCGGCACTACTACCGGGCGGTCATCAGACTTAATGCCTGCCTTCGCCATGACGACGGCCGCGCGCTCGGACTGCGTGGAATCCAAGCCGAGGCGCGCCTCTTCCACCAAAGCCTTGAAGTAGCGACGAATAATCTCCTGTTTGGAGGCCTCACGGCAGACTTCGTCATCGGTGATGCAGAAGCCAGCCATGTTGACGCCCATATCCGTTGGGGACTGGTACGGGGTGTTGCCGGTCAGCTTCTCCAGGAGGGTCTTAAGCAGCGGGAAGGCCTCGACATCGCGGTTGTAGTTCACCGTGGACTCGCCGTAGGCGCTTAAGTGGAAGTGGTCGATGACGTTTGCGTCGTTGAGGTCAACGGTTGCAGCCTCGTAAGCCAGGTTCACTGGGTGATCGAGCGGCAGGTTCCAGATAGGGAAGGTCTCAAACTTGGCGTATCCAGCCTGCACACCGCGCTGGTGCTCGTGGTAGACCTGCGATAGGGCGGTCGCCAGCTTGCCTGAGCCTGGACCCGGCGCAGTGACGACAACCAGGTCACGCGTGGTTTCCGCGTACTCGTTCCGGCCAAGGCCTTCCTCAGAAACGATGAGATCTGTATTCGAAGGGTATCCCGGGATAACGCGGTGACGTGCAACGCTCAGGCCAAGGCGCTCCAGGCGGTCAATGAAGGCCTCAGCTTGGCTGTTGCCATCTTCCAGCTGGGTCATAACGATGTTGTTTACTAGGAAGCCACGTCCACGGAAGACGTCGACCAAGCGCAAGACGTCATCTTCGTAGAGGATTCCGAGGTCAGCGCGCATCTTCTGGCGCTCAATGTCCTTGGCGTTGATGCAGATGAGAATCTCGACATCGTCTTTGATGCGCTCAAGCATGGCGATCTTGTTGTCTGGAGTAAAGCCCGGCAGCACGCGGGAGGCGTGCATGTCATCAAAGAGCTTGCCGCCCATCTCCAAGTAGAGTTTGCCACCGATTTCTCCGCGCCGTGCATGAATGTGCTCCGACTGCATCTCGATGTACTTCTCACGGTCAAAACCAAGCAAACGCGTCATTTAAAGGCCTTCCGCCATAGACAATCCCCGCAACCGGGCTGGATCTTTTGGATTGGATTTTACTCGAAAGAACTGTGTTTACTCATACGCCCTGCCACGGCATCACACCGCAAGAAACCGCACTGACGACGCCGGCTAAAACATACGAGTAACGCCTGGGCCCTGGAAAGGATGGACCCAGGCGTTACCTGTCTCTCTAAGGGTGTGGAACAAGCCCTCACCCTCTATAGCCAGGCAGTCCCACCCACCTGACTATAGCCGCCGCGCACCCCTACATGCGCAGCGGTTGGATCTATCACTCACCAGTAGATACATCCATGCGAAGCATATCAACGGCGGTTTCAAAGTCAACGTTTTCAAAGCCAATCGGACAAAAATCTGATAAAGAAATTCATCAACCAATCCTAGCTTTATAAAAATTTAGCGCCATGTGCTGGCACTTTCTAGTCCAATTAACCCGGAAGAGAAATAAATGTGAAACGGATCACTATACATTCGGGTCAATCTTTATCAAATATGGTCACGATATAGTCTAAGCAACAAATTAGATAAATGTTTATTATGTTAACTTTCGTCTATTTAACCTAGACCTTTAAAGCAGAAAATGAACGTTTAAGTCTCGTCTTCGCACTTCAATCCCACATTCCAAACGGGAAAGATGTCCAATTTATCCTCACGTTGTCCCCGCGACACATGCAATAAACTTGTCCGCATGCCCGAAGGCCACATCATTCATCACCTTGCACAGCGCCTCAACCTTGATTTCCGGGGTGGGCCGCTGCGCGTCACGAGTCCGCAGGGCCGCTTTGCGGCGGAAGCAGCCATGCTCGATGGGACGCAGCTCGATTTCGCCGAAGCGCGCGGCAAGCACCTCTTTATGCACTTTTCCGCCGATGCGCCAGAGCACATCATCTATATTCACCTCGGGTTGATCGGCAGCTTGCGCTTTGAGCCTTTGGACGATGTCTGGGGCCAGATTCGCCTGCGCGTCGAAAGCGATGACCTAGCTGCCAACCTCCGCGGGCCGCAGTGGTGCCGGCTCATTACGGATGCTGAGTATGACGTCGCGCTCGCCAAGATTGGCCAGGACCCCATCCGCGAGGACGCATCACCGGCCGACCTTTGGCCGCGGGTGCACAGGTCGAGCCGCAGCATCGGCTCCTTGCTGATGGATCAGCATCTCTTTGCCGGAGTCGGCAACATCTATCGCGCCGAGGTTTTATTCCGCCAGAACATCTCGCCTTTTATTGCCGGCAATGAACTGGACCGCCATGAATTCGATGTCATCTGGGAAGACTTAGTAGAACTCATGCGCGCCGGCGTGCCCACCGCCCGTATCGACACAGTCCGCCCGGAGCACACGCCTGAGGCCATGGGTCGCACGCCACGCAAGGATGACCATGGCGGCGAGGTTTATGTCTATCGCCGCGCCGGCATGCCTTGTTATATCTGCGGCGAGCCCATCGCAGAAAAGAAGCTCGAAGGCAGGAACCTGTTCTGGTGCCCTACCTGCCAGAACGCTCCAGCCTAAGCAGGCGGGTATTTTGGGCGGCATGCGATATGCCTTTTCCGTCGACGCCGTCCGCGCTGCCGAGGAGCGCCTGCTCGCCCAGCAGAGCTATCCAGACCAGCTCATGCAATTAGCCGCCCACGCGGTGGCCGATGCCGCCGCGGTAATGCTCGCCGCGCACCCAGGCCACGTGATGATTCTGGCAGGCAGCGGTGGCAACGGCGGCGACGGCCTTTTCGCCGGCGCTCTTCTCGCTCAGCAGGGGCACGCCGTCACAGCACTCGTCCCCGAGACCTGCCACGCAGCCGCCCTTGCTGCTTTCGAGGAAGCCGGCGGAGAGGTTCTAAAAAGTGGGTCCACTCCTAATTCCACCGCTTACCTGCCCGATGACACGAGCTTGCTTATCGACGCCGTGGCTGGTCTCGGTTCCGGACGCGGGCTCAGCGGCCAAGCGCTGGAGGCCTACGAGCAGGCAGCAGGCATTCCGGTTCTAGCAGTCGATATGCCCACTGGCATTAATGCGGACACTGGCGTAGCCGCCCGCAAAGGCGCCGTGCATGCTGACGTCACCGTAACTTTCGGTTGGACACGCATGGGTCATGTGCTTGCAGCCGAGTGCGGCCAAGTAGTGCTGGCGGACTTAACGCTGCCCGGCGTGACATCGTTTAGCGCGATGCTCGAATCGCTCGCGCAACCGGCCGGGCACATCGCCAACGAGCCCACCCTGGAATCCACATATGCGTGGCGCCCCGGCAACATCGAGACCGCCCACGGCATCGCCACGCACCCGCGCCCGGTTGGCTGTACCGGACCAATCGTTGATCCCACCCCAGGAATTTCCTCCGATAAATATTCCGGTGGCGTGGTCACTATTGCCGCCGGAAGCGACACCTATCCCGGAGCTGGCATCTTGACAGCCACCGCGGCAGTGCGCACCAGCCCGGCCATGGTGCGCTTTATCGGAGACCGCTCCATCACCTCGCTCCTGCCGGAACTCGTGGTTCACCCAAATCTTGACTCAGCAGGTCACGCCCAGGCCATCGTCGTGGGCCCAGGACGCGGCACTGACGCTGCGGCCCAAGCGGAGCTCGCGGAGGTACTCGATGGGTTCATCCCGGCCGTCATCGATGCCGATGCGCTGCGACTCCTTGCCCGTCACCCCGAGTTGCGCGCCCGCCTAGGAAGCCTGCCCGTCACGGTTCTCACCCCTCACCTGGGCGAGTTCACCGAGCTTTACGAGGCGACCTTCAACAAGGACCTCGACCTGTCATCAGGCAAAGCAGCGCCACTGCAGGAGCTCGCCACGGCACTGGGCTGCATCGTGCTGCTCAAGGGAAGAAATACCCTGGTTACCGCACCCGGCCAACCCATTTATGCCTACAATGCAGGCCATTCCTATGCCGCGACCCCTGGTTCAGGCGACGTGCTCGCGGGCATCCTCGGCACCGTGCTGGCGCAGCTACATCTTGAGGACAGAGCACAGGTAGGCCGCACGACGCTCACCGAGATAATCACAGAAGTCCTCCACGCCGGCGCCATTCAGGCCCACGCTGCGGCAGTAGCTGCCGAAACCCCCGACGGCTATGCCATCTGCTCGGCTTCGCAGATTGCCGGGGCGATCCCGCGGGCCGTCGCCAAGCTTTTGCGTATGGCTCGCTAAAGCCTATTTGCCACGGCGCGCACGGAGCGGCGCAACAGCCCCTTGGCACCGGCAGCCACCGTGCCGCGGCGCAGCCTACGGGTCTCCCACGGCCACGTCATCGCAGCCCAGGCACCTGCCACGGCGCCGATCTCAGCGAGGATGTACCACGGCCACGGCCCCAGCAGGTTGATGATGGAGGGGCTGCCCGGCGCGTGGTTTAAGAAACCATAGTTGCCATCTGTGCGGGCATTGACCGCCATGACGCTGGCCATCCACACCGGGGTTACTCCCACCGCAAAGCGGTAGCCCTTCCACGTCGGGCGGTAGCCCAAGCCGAAGGTCAACGCCAACGGAATGGCCAGTGCGGTGATGTGGAAGAACCAGTAGGTGGCAAAGCGCAGCCAGCGCGGATCGAAGTAATAAATAACATCTGGGGTGATAATCGCCTGCGGGTTCAAGATGATGCCCCAGTAATAGGTCAGCGTCAGCGCATGCTCATTGCCCGTAATCAGACCGAGCGCCAACACTGGGCGCAGAACATCGCACAGGTGCAGCGGCAGAGATTCACGGATGTCGAATTGCGAAGGGTCCAGGGAGACGATGGTCCATGCCGTACCGAGCACCAGCATCACCCAGCCAGTCATCTGCCGGTAGAAGGTCTCCTTGGTAGTGCCCCGGATGCGCCGTGCAGCCACGATGAATACACCGCATGCGGCAATGGTCACAGAAAGCATCGTGTAATGCACTCCGGTCCATTGCGCCATGCGGGGATAGGTGGTGGGCGTGACGCGCACTCGCGGATTCTTTTTCGGCATAACGGGAAAACAGAATACTCCGTTTGCGCCCGCTTGCAGGACTTTAGGTACCGGCCGCCAACTTTCCGTCCTTGACGGTGACCACAGTGTCCGCAAAATCCAGCAGGCTGCGGTCATGGGTTACAAACATCGTTGCGGTCTGTTGTTCATCGGTGATGTCACGCAGCAGCTTGGCGACGTCGCGCGAGAGCGCAGAATCCAGCGCCGCCGTCGGCTCATCCGCGAGCAGCACCTCGGGATCATCCATCAAGGCACGCGCGATATTGATGCGCTGGCGCTGACCACCAGAAAGCTGGGTGATGCGGCGAGCCTCCATCCCAGGCAGGCCTACATACTCAAGCAGCTCCCGCGCCTTTTCACGGCGAGGTTTTCGGCCTGCCATGTGGTCCACAATGAGCAGTTGATCTAGGGCATTGAGCGAGCTGACCAAGTTGGATTGTTGGAAGATGATGCCGCGCTCACCGCTTACCCGCACGCGACCACTATCAGGCTCAATTAGCCCCGCGGCCACGGAGAGCAAGGTGGACTTGCCGGAGCCGGATTCGCCGACGACGGCCATGAGCTGGCCCGGCTTGATGGCCAGGCTGACGTCATCCAGCGCCACAACGCGATCGCGGCCATCAGGGAAAGTGACCGTCACATTTTTAATTTCCAGCATTAGCCTTGTCCTCCCAACGCATCCAAAGGGTTGATTTTGCTGATTCGGCGGGTGGCCAGGACCGCGCCCAGCATGCCGAGTACCCACATGCCAGCGGCCGGGGCAGCAATCGTGCGCGCCGAGAGCACAAAAGGCACCGTCGATTGCGCGAGCGCGCCCAGGCCCCAGCCCACTGCGGCGCCCACACCAACTCCGAGGGCGAGGATGAGTGCGGATTGTGCCAGGGCGTCGCCAAGCAGGTAGCGCGTCCGCGCCCCCAGCGCACGCAGAATCGAAAGATCGCGGGTGCGTTGCATGGTCCAGATGCTCAAGAAAGCCACCATCACGAGCGCCGAGATTGCATACAGGAAGCCCTGCATGGTCAAAAGCGAGCCGCGCTCCGAGGTGTAGGCGGGCAGGCCGCTTAAGGCCTCGCGCATGCTGACGGACGTGGGAAGCCCGGTGGCAACGCTGTTCGCGTGCAGCAGGGCGGTGCCCACGACGTCGGAAGGCGCGTGGCTCAACTGCGCCCAGGTCTGCGTGGAAACCCACAGCACCGGCGAGTGGGAATAGTACAGATCCGGCACGGTGGCGCGAACGGCATAGGTCTCATCCCCAATCACCACGGAATTTCCCTGCGTAATTGCTTGCGAGGCCACCACTCCCGTGGCCGGCACCTGCTGCTTGGTACCCGGAATAGGCTCGCCCGCCGGCAAGCCCAGTACAGCCACGCCGCCGAAGCCCTCCACCTTGGTCTGCGAGGTACCCAAAGGCGCGCTGCCAGGCACCACGTCGTCCGCGTAAATCTCTGACTCCGTAAAAGTTGGCTTCTGCGTGCTAAAGCTCGCCTGCTCATACTCATGCCCCAAGGCCTCCAAAGCCGAGGTGTTTTGTTTGCTAAGGCCCTCCGTGAGCCCAGAGAGCATGACCAAAAGCAAGGTAATGAGCGCGACCACGGTCCCAATTAGCGCAAAGCGCCCGCGGGCTGCGCGCAATTCTCTAAGTGCAAGAAACATAGTTTCAAGCATCGCCCCCACTCGCAGATTAGTAATCGGGCCGCTAGTTGAACTTCGAGTCAACCAACTGGTTGATTCCCCGTGTCCGGCCTGAGGGTTAGGGTAAAAGGCTGTGAATGACGTGAAACAGCGCTCTCCGCAGACCTTCCATAAGCGCCTTAGCCCTTGGCGCGCCGGGCTACACGTGATGTTCGCGTTTTTGTTGCTATTCGGCCTGCTGCGCGCCGGGCTCGACGGGCGCCTCGATGCCCGCGCCCTTGGTCTGGCAGTCGCATTGGCCGTGGTCTACGCACTGCGGCGCGCACTCCCCCGCGCCCTGTGGCTGGTGGGCTTGTGCGTGCTGTGGTGCGGGCTCATGGTGCATGCCCAGGACTTCATGTGGCTGGAATTCCCGCTGGTCTTTGCTTTTCTAAGCTCGCTTCCCCGCTGGCCGGGCATCGCCTGCAGCGGATTGTTATGGGCGCTGGCCGCCTTCCTGCCCGCCTGGCAGCATCCGGCGGAATGGACCATCGCGGCGGCCATCGGCCCCTTCATCGGCACGGCCTTTGCCATCGGCACCTTCCATGCCGGGCGCATGGTGCAGGCTGAGGCGGCGCACCATGCAGAGGTTGCCCGGCAGCTGCGCGCCACCCAGGCCGAACTTGCCGCGAGCGAGCACCAAGCAGGCCGCCTGGAAGAGCGCGAACGGCTCTCCCGGGAAATCCACGACACCGTGGCCCAGGGCCTTTCCTCCATCGTTCTGCTCTCGCGCGCGGCTCAAAAAGATCCTTCCCCAGAGACACTGGCGCTGATTGAAAAAGTGGCTAGCGAGAACTTAAGCGAGGCACGCCGCTTCGTCAGCGAGCTAGCATCTCCCGCCGCATCCTTGGAGGAGGCCCTCCAGCGGGTGGTGGATTCGGCTACCGCGCAAGCCGCTGCGCTGGGGAAGGACACCGACATCGAGCTAGTTGTTTCCGGCGAAAGCACCGTTCCCGAGGCCCACCGCCAGGACCTGTTGCGTGCTGCGCAAGAGGGGCTCAACAACATGCTCAAGCATTCTGGCGCCCGGCGCGCGGTGGTGACTTTAGGCTGTTTTGAAGGCGAGACCACGCTCGACATCGTCGACGACGGAGAAGGCATGGATCCTACTTCGCCTTCGCAGGGTGGCTTCGGGCTGCGGGGCCTGCGCCAGCGCGTGGAAAGCCACGGCGGTACGCTCACGGTGGAATCTTCCCCGGGCGAGGGAACCGCCCTTGCTATCCGTATGCCGCAAAAAGTGGAGGACCAGGATGCTTAACATCATGCTCATCGATGATCATCCCGTGGTGCGCGCCGGCCTGCGGGCCATTTTGAACGCCTTCCCCGACATCGATGTGGTGCTAGAAGGCGCGGATGGGGCGGACGTCGCCAAGCTTGCAGCTCCCGATGCTCCGCATGTGGACGTGGTGATTTGCGATATCCAGATGCCCGGCACCGATGGCATTGCGGCCACTTCCCAGCTCGCCCAGGCTGGCGGCCCGCCGGTGCTCATCCTCACCACCTATGACACCCAATCCGACATTGTTTCCGCCGTGGAGGCAGGCGCCCTGGGCTATCTCCTAAAGGATGCGCCGGAGCAGGCGCTTCACGACGCCGTCCTGGCCACGGCCGCCGGCAAACGCACCCTGGCGCCCGAGGTGGCAGCGCTTTTGGCCGAGCGCATCACCCGCCCCGAGGTGGCGCTTTCCGGCCGCGAGCTGGAAATCCTAGAAGCCCTGGCCACGGGCAAATCAAATAAGGAGCTTGCCCAGCGACTGTTCATCTCGGAAGCTACAGTGAAGACGCACTTGATTCACATCTATCAGAAGCTGGGCGTGGATACCCGCACAGCGGCTGTCACTGTGGCCCGGGAAAGGAAGCTCATTTAAGTGTCCGCGCAGGTTTATGATTGCCTCGTTTTAGGCGGCGGCCAAGCAGGGCTGGCCACGGGCTATTACCTGCGCAGAAAGGGCTTGAACTTCGCCATCTTGGATGCGGAATCGCGTCCCGGTGGTGCATGGCTGCACGCCTGGCCCTCGCTGACTTTATTTAGCACCACGAGCGCCTCCAACCTACCGGGCTGGCCCATGCCCTATTACGAAGGTTTCCCGCCGGCGAGCCACGTGGTGGATTATCTAACTCGCTACGAAGAGCGCTACGAGCTGCCGGTGCGACGCCCCTTCATGGTTGAGTCCGTGGAGCACGATGGGGAGTTCTTCCACGTCTATTCGGGCACGGAACGCTTGATGGCCCGCACCGTGGTGGCGGCCACGGGTACCTGGCGTGCGCCCTTCATTCCGTACTACCCCGGTAAGTTCGCGGGGACACAATGGCATTCGGCCATTTATCCCGGCGTCGCGAAGTTCAGCGGCTCTCGCGTGGCAGTGGTGGGCGCGGCCAATTCCGGCGCACAGATTGCAGCGGATCTGTTGCTTGAAGGCATTTCCACGACCTGGCTAACGAGGGGCGAGCCGCGCTGGATGCCTGACGACGTCGACGGACGTGTGCTCTTCCGGCGCAACCGCGAGCGCCTCAACGCCATCAATCGTGGCGAGCCTGACCCCGGCGCGGATACGAACCTGGGCGATATCGTCATGGTCCCGCCGGTGCTCAAGGCGCGTGATGAAGGGCTCCTGCGCGCCACCCCGATGCCGGATTCCCTCGACGACATCGACGCGGATCACCTGATTTGGGCCACCGGCTTCCGGCCCGCACTTCGCCCCATCTCCCGCCTACTGGTAGACCGCCAGCCCACCGTGCCGGGGCTCTTCCTCGTGGGATACGGCACGTGGACTGGCCCGGGCTCAGCCACCATCACGGGTGTTAGCCCCTTTGCCAAGCAGGCGGCTACCGATGTCGCGGAGTTCGTGAAAAACCTCAAGCCTTAGCCTTGGTTAGATAGGAGCGTCTCGATAGCGGGATACATGTCCTCCACTATGTCGTCGATGCTCTTCTCCGTCATCAGCGGAACCTCCACGACGTAGCGAGCAATCGCCGTTCCAATGAGAATAGGACCCAAATACGCGATCTTGCCCAGGAGATTACCTTCACTAATCGTACTTTGGGCGAACTCTGTTTCTAAACGGGCCGTTACGAAGCTGTCCATGATCGATTCACGGAGGATAGCTGATGCATGTGAAGAGCCAATGCCGCCGCGAACCACAGCACGCAAACGCGGACCCATGTCCTCGCTTTCCCACAGGCGCAGATAGTTCGCGATGAATCCTCGAAGGTCAGTAGACGCCCCCAACTGAGCCGGAAGCATTTTTAGGTCCGCGATTACCGCATCGAACAAGCCGTCCTTGTTCTTGAAGTAATGCATGACGAGAGCGGGATCGACGTCGGCTTCTTTGGCGACCGCGCGGATGGTGGTGGCTTCGAAGCCCACCTCGCTAAACCTCATGCAGGCGGCTTCCAGAATTTTCTCGCGCGCTTCTGGGGCGCCTGGACGACGTCCAGCTTTCTTGCGCTCTGCCTTTTTATGCTCAGCCCCTGGCTGAGCACCGTCACCGGGTTCTTCGACCTTGCCTTTAGCTGCCATGGCTTCAACCTTACTTCCTCGAACCCTCGAAGAATTCATCACGTGTTGACTTTCAACAACTGTTGAAATATCTTACTCAACAAGCGTTGAAAATCAAGCAAAGGAACGACATGAAAGACTGGACCAAGGCAATCGCCGTTGGATTCTTGGCACCTCTCGCAGTGTGCCTCTTCGTACCTGCCTTCTTGTGGCCCATGGCCACGATGACCCCCAAAGACCTCCCACTCGCAGTAGTTGGAACCCAAGAACAAGTGAGCAAGGTTTCTGAAGCCTTTGAGCAGAAGCAACCCAGACTCTTCGAGATAACACCTGTAGAAGACCGCGCAGCCGCGGTATCCCTCATCGAAGAACACGAGGCTTACGGCGCCATCGTGCTGGGCCAAGAACCAGAGGTCCTCACCGCAAGCGCTGCCGGCGCCGCACAAGGCAACATCGTGAAGAACCTCGCGCAACCAGTAGAGGCAATGGCAAACCAGCAAGCTCAGGCGATGGCTGCCGCGAAGGGCATCCCGGCTGACGCACTCCCTAACGTCACCGTCAAGACCACCGACGTTGTGCCCACCAGCAGCGAAGACCCGCAGGGCCTCGCCATGAATATGGCTATTATCCCCGTTGCCATCGGCGGCATGCTCGGTGCAGCGATTCCTTCCTTCCTCCTGAAGCGAAACTCGCAGCGTCTCCTCGCCCTAGCAATCTTTGCCCCCATTGCCGGACTGCTCACCACCGCAGTAATCGGCGGAGTATTCGGATTACTGCCAGATAGTTTCTGGGCATCGACCGGCGTATTCACACTAGGCATCGCCGCAGTCTCCAGCTTCATCCTAGGCCTAAGGGCGCTGCTTGGCGCCCCCGGCTTTGGTCTCGGCGCACTGACCATCATGCTGGTGGGCAACCCACTGGCCGGTACCATGGCCCCCAAGGAATTCGTGTCCGGCAGCTGGGGATACTTCGGCCAGTTCCTGCCTAACGGCGCCACAGCTACGCTGCTGCGCCTGGTTAACTACTTCCCTGCAGCAAGTATCGCCACCCAGGTATGGACTCTGCTCGCATGGGTAGCCTTCGGACTAGTCCTTCTCGGCAGTGGAATTGTGCGAGAGTCGCGCTCCGCAAAGAAGGCCGCGTAGAAAACTCAGAGCAGAAGATTAAGCAACAAACCCCGTGACTAGCGCGCAGCCCAAAACGGTTAGCGCGGTCGCTGCAATGAATCCCATACGGTGTAGGACTTTGGACTGCAGCTCTTTGCTTATCCGGGCCAAAAAGAATGCGCCCACGGCGGTGCCCAAGGTGTTGAACACAAGGTCATCAACGTCGCTGAAGCCGAGGGCGAAGAGGTACTGGAGGGTTTCGATGCTCAAGCTCAGCGCCAAGCCGGCCAGGATGGTTCCGCCGAGGCCAAAGCGCACGCGGCGCAGATTCTGGCCCATCACGATAAGGCTTGCGCCGAGTGGCATAAACAACAAGAAATTGCCGATGGTGTTGGTCCAAGGCCCGTACCAGATGGTCGGATGATCAAAACCGTTGAACATTTGCAGATCTAAGCTTCGCACCGCATGCGCGGAGGCATTGACCACGCCGGGGATCTCAATGAAGGATTTACCCAACGTCGCCACACCAACAACGAGCAGCACGAGCGCCGTGACTAGAAGTGAGTCACGGCGCAGCGTTTGGTGGCGGCGCGGGGCCGCCGGAATACGGCTGCGCGAATGAGTGGTTTGTTCGGTAACGAGCATGTCCGAGAATCTAACAACAAAAGCTGTACTTTTGCCGTGTACTTCGCTGGCAAAACACTGATTCATAATGGGCGTACCATCGTGGGCATGAGCACACTCAAAGTCACGCGAAACGAAGACGGTTCCATCTCTCACGCTTTCGAGGATGAGCCGATTCTGGCCGAGGGCGACGTACTGGTTAACGTTTCCCATTCTTCGTTGAACTACAAGGATGCAATGGCACTCGACGGTAACAAGGGCGTCATGCGCATCAACCCGCTGGTGCCGGGCATCGACGTCGTGGGCAACGTTGCGGAGTCAAACGATGAACGTCTACCTGAGGGCGCCCTGGTGGCCGCTTTCGGCGACGGCTTGGGAGAATTCCGCCACGGCGGCTACACCACTAAGCAGCGCGTGAATGCCAACGCCACCCTCGTGGTTCCAGAGCGCTTCACTGCTGCCGACGCCGCCGCAATCGGCACCGCGGGCTACACCGCCGCCATCTGCGTCAACCAGCTGCTCACCCACGGCACGCGCGAGGGCCATGTGCTGGTCACTGGCGCCACGGGCGGCGTGGGCTCCATCGCCGTCCAATTGCTCAAGTCCCTGGGCTTCGAGGTCACCGCCGTTACCGGCCGCGTTGATAGCGAAAGCGAGTACTTGCAGGCCCTGGGCGCAGACCACAT
Source organism: Corynebacterium sp. HMSC071F07 (assembly GCF_001810285.1). Lineage (NCBI taxonomy): Bacteria > Bacillati > Actinomycetota > Actinomycetes > Mycobacteriales > Corynebacteriaceae > Corynebacterium > Corynebacterium sp. HMSC071F07. Next base: position 20,454 of record NZ_KV800710.1, on the reverse strand, counting down.
CATTGATCGTTCCGAGCTCTCGGAGACCGGCCGTCCGCTGCAGAAGGCGCTTTACGACGGCGCGGTAGACACCGCTGGCTCCACCGTCCTGGCCAACGTCTTGGCGCAGATCAAGTGGGGCGGCGTCGTAGCAGCAACCGGCATGGCCGCTGGTCCTGACCTCCCGGCTTCGGTACTGCCATTCATCCTGCGCGGCATCGTCCTGGCAGGCGGCAACTCCGTTGACGCACCGCTCAAGGTCCGCGAGGACGCCTGGAAGCTGCTGGACGAGCATCTCGATCTTGAGATGCTGCATTCTATTTCCAGCACCGTTGCGCTCGACGATGTCGCAGACGCCGCCAAGGAGCTGCTCGCCGGCACCCACCATGGCCGCACGATCGTAGAAATCTAGACAAACTATTTAGCAGCGCTGGGGACGATTAGTTTTCCCAGCGCTGTTACTATTTTCCTATGCGTTCCCGTCTCTCTATCTCTGCTGCCGCGCTGGTTGGCACCCTCGCCGCCGGCCTCGTCACGCCCGTTGCCCAGGCTGGCATCACCATCGACCCTAACGCTGTGCCCGGGCGTACTCAGGTCACGCTGCGCTACAGCAATGGCGCAGTAGTCTCTACTGCTAATTCCCACGAATCTCGCCCGGCGCTTTCCTTGGTCAAGCTCTACTTGGCCTATTGGGTGCTGCAGCACGGTGCTCCGGCGGACAAAGCCCGCGTGGAGAACATGATTCGTTTGAGCGAGGACGGCACGGCCACAGACTTGGACCGCCGCTACCCGCAGGCAATCCCTGAGGTCATCGGCCAGTTTGGCCTGCATGAGACCCACTACCCTGGATTCTGGGGCAACACCACTACCTCTACTGAGGACCTTGCGCGCTTTACCTCCGCGATTGTGGGCGACCCACTAGCCACGCCAATTATCAATGGCATGCGCACCGCTTCCCCCGTTGCCGCTGACGGCTATAAGCAAGACTTTGGCACCTCACGCGTGCCGGGTGTTGTGGGCACGAAGTTCGGCTGGGACGATAACCGCAACGTCCATGCCACCGCCTCCTTTGGCAATGGTTTTACCATCGCCGCGAATACTTATGGCGCGGCCTCCCAGCTCACCGGCGACATCTTGGGTGCCGTTCGCATCACCGCTGACGGCATCCGCAATTCGGGCCGCCAGCCTTCCCCGCTGGAGCAGCAAATCCTTAACTTCGTGCCGGTGCAGTTCCATGACCCAGCCCGCCAAGCCATCCGCGGTGCAGAAGATGCAGTGGCCAACGCCCAGCTACAGTTCTGCGCCTTGGCCGCCCAGGCGGGCTCTTCACACTTATGCGCCTAGTTTAGGAGCCAGATACTTCTAAACGTGCGGGTCACGGTCCTGGATTCTCTTCGGAACCATGAGAACACCGATAAGCGAGATGCCGAAAATAACGAAGTAGCCCCCGGCTACCTCCTGGTTTCCTGGGCAAGCGGGCCTCTTCGTCGAGCCTGCTCCGGGCCCAGTCCTGGCCAACTACGACGTCCTGACCCTGGTGGAGAAGGCCGACACCATCTACGCGCAGCACTAAGAAGGCGGCCTTGTTCGCCGCTAAACTGGCTGACCATGGACATCTTTTTGGAAACCGTCGACGAGCTCCACGAGGTCGCGCGCTCCCATGAGGACCCCGCGTTTGACGAGGTCCTCTATCACCGCGATCCTTCAGGCATCTGCATCACTGCGATGACCTACGAGGATGAGCAGACCGCCGTGGTCACCTTCCACGGCCCGGCCCAGCAGGGCACCATCTACAGGGCCACGCCTTTCATCGGGGTGGTAGAAACTGCAGGTAAGCGCTTCGCAGCGCTTGTCGACGCCCCCTTTTCCCTCCCCGCCGGCAACCCTGCCGGTGGCGAGGCCCTCAAGGGCATGCTCTCCCCTGCGCTTATCGCGACTCACGTTGAATCCGCAGGTCAACACGTTATCGAGGAGTTCGAGGCCCCCGACACGGAACGCTTCTACAGCAATTACAAGCCCAGCATGCTGACCCCGCGGGTGCGGGTGACGGGTGAGGTAAAGGACGTCGCGAAGCACGTGCATGAGCTCACCGAAAATGAATTCTGGGTGGGCCAAGTGGCCGGGTTTGCGGTGGTCTTCGAGGAGGAACCGCCCGCGCACGCAGCAATCGACGCCGTGGCGGTCTGCGCTACTCCTTTCTGGGACGAGGCCTAGACCTGTTCGCGGCGCGGCTTGTCGACGCCGCGCCGACGCACCGCGATGGTCAGCAAGATAATGCCGCTGAGCAGGAATGCGAGCGCGCGGAAGATACCGCTTGTGGCCGCGAGATCGAAGAAGGTCAGCTTGGCCACCGCCACAATGGCAAGCAGCACGCCGATGGCGGTAAACCGCTGGTCCGCAGCAAGAAGCAGGCGGGCAGCAAGGACCATCCACGCCACAGAAACCAGAGCGTGCGAAGCCAGGTAGGCAGTCTTGAGGCCCGCGGCTCCCGCCACGATGGCGGCTGCCGAGGCGATTGTGCCTACCGCGGCAAGAAGACTGAGCAGGAGTACAAAGAGTAGCAGTGCGGCTGCGACTTCGCGGCGCTCGTAGTGGGGGATACGCTGGCGTAACATGTAGCCCGCGATGAGAGCCACGGTGAGGACGATGCCCTCGGCAAGTGGCTCCATACCAGCGAGGGTAGGCGGATCAAAGAGCACACCGCCGAGAAGCGGGGAGAGCACTATGAGCGAACCCAGGAACCAGGCGGCCAGGACGAAAGCATTGCGCATCGCTTGGAAGAGCAGCACGAATGCTGCAAAGAAGAGCCCGCTTAGGACAAACGTCAGGACTACAGCCATGGTCCCTGTGGGAGTTGTGCCAGTCCAGCCCGCCATGGTGTTGAGCATGACCAAGGCATAGACCACGGGGATAGCCCCAAGTGCGCAATCCCTGATGACGGAGTTGCCAAGCCAGGCGATACCCACGATGACAGCCAGGGCAGCAACGGCCATCCACTCGGCGAGGATGGTGTCCGCGCGAATGAGGGCAGTGACCAGCAGGAAGCCCGGGGCGAGCAGCCCCAAGAACGCAAAGCCAAATTCCGCCTTGGCGGTGGGGAAGTAGACCACTATGGCCACAGCCGCGATGGCGAGCAGGCTGCACACGATGGCGATCCACAACGAGGGCAGACTGAAGAGGGTGCTGCGGGCGGCGACTTCCGTCATGACCACGGCAAGCCCGATGCCGGCGATAGCGCGCAGCACCTCGGCCATGCGCTCACTGCGACACAAGATGCTGTAGGTGGCGGTAACCAACGGGATCACGACAACGAGCATGGCACCGCCGACGTGTGCGGGTGCCACTGCGCTGGGGTAGGAGAGTGCGGCGATGCCTGCGCCTGCGGCCATCCACTCTTGTGTGAATGAGCCCTGGCGGAAACAATGGGCGTAGCCCACGAACCCGCCGTAAATGAGCGCCATGAGCACCGCGCCCAGCCACACCGGCCACCACCCGAGCCACGTGACCACCAGGAACGTCGTGGCCAGCGCCGCAAATAGGGAAGTGGCCACCAAGGCAGTAACACCCGCCGGGGCGGCTTTGTTGCGGAACCACCAGCCCGCGCCGAGCAGCGCAGCAGCAACGATATAGGCCAGAACGACGCGGCCCACTGGCCCCAGCAGTCCCGCCTGAATGGCAAGTCCCACAAGGAAGGCCACGCCCGCCAGGGTAATGACGGTGCCACCGATAGCAACCGCACTGATGAGCGTCTTCTCGCGGTCCCGCGGAGCACGCGGCCGCGGTGCCTGCCACGGGTAGGGAGGCGGTGCCGCGTGCGGCTGGGGCTGGGGCTGCGCCGACGGTTGCGCTTGCTGCTGCACTGGAGGTGGCGCAGGGGCCTGCTGGGGTGGGGTGGAAATTGGCTGCACCTCGGGCACGCCGGCCGTCTGACGTTCGAAATCGCGGAGGCGGGCACGGGCGTCGCTAAGTGCTTGCTCGGCAATGTCGAGCCGGCGCAAAGCGTCCCTGAGCAGCTCTTGGTTTGGATTCATGCTTTATGATTTACCGCGAAACCCCCGTGTCTACTAGCGCACGTAGTATTTCGTTATGCCTTTGAAACCTTTCATCGGCTGGGATATCACCCAATGGCGCGAACATGCCCTGCGGCATGGCCCCGAAACTGGAAAGGACCACCTGTGAGCGTGCAGCTCGTGGCCTCGACAAGCAGCACAAATAGGGGAGAGGGCCTGCCCCTTGATGTGGCGCAGGCCCTCTGTTTGTGATGATTTAGCGCTTACTTAACCACCAGGTTGACCATGCGGCCAGGGACGTAGATCTTCTTGACTACGTTCTTGCCCTCGGTCAGCTCGACGATGCGGGC
>NZ_KV800710.1:0-16015 GCF_001810285.1 Corynebacterium sp. HMSC071F07 | reverse complement strand
TGCCCTCGGTCAGCTCGACGATGCGGGCGTCGGCAAGCGCGGCGGAAACCACGGTGTCCTCGTCGGCGTCGGCAGGCACGTTGACGCGCGCCTTGACCTTGCCGTTGATCTGGACTGGAATCTCAATCTCGTCATCTACCAGGTACTTCTCCTCGAAGGTGGGGAAGGAGGAGTAGGTGATGGTCTCGGTGTGGCCGAAGCGCTTCCACAGCTCCTCCGCGATGTGCGGAGCAATCGGGGAGACCAACTGCGCAATCGGCTCGACCGCAGCACGCGGAGCGCCTTCAGCAGAGTTGCCGTAGGTGCGCGTCAGGTAGTTGACGTACTCAATGAGCTTAGCCACCACAGTGTTCAGACGCAGGTTCTCGTAATCATCACGCACACCGGCGATGGCGCGGTGCAGGGCCTTGAGATCATCCTCGGTGAGCTCGGCGTCGCTAGTAGCAAGCTCGCCGGTCTGCTCATCGACGGCCAAACGCCACAGGCGCTGCAGGAAGCGCTGGGAACCGACGACGTCCTTGGTTGCCCACGGGCGGGAGGTATCCAGCGGACCCATGGACATCTCATAAACGCGCAGGGTATCAGCACCGTAGTCGCGGCAGATGTCATCCGGAGCCACGGCATTCTTCAGGGACTTGCCCATCTTGCCGTACTCCTGGTTGACCTCTTCACCGTTGTAGTAGAACTTGCCGTCCTTTTCCTCCACCTCGGCAGCCGGGACGTAAACGCCACGGGAATCGGTGTAGGCATAGGCCTGGATGTAGCCCTGGTTGAACAGGCGGCGGTACGGCTCCTTGGAGGAAACGTGGCCGAGGTCGAAGAGGACCTTGTGCCAGAAACGGGCGTAGAGCAGGTGCAACACCGCGTGCTCGACGCCGCCAACGTAGAGGTCAACGCCGCCTGGATCGCCAGCGCCGTGCTCCTCAGGACGAGGGCCGGTCCAGTAACGCTCGTTCTCCAAGCTGCAGAATTCTTCCGAATTCTGCGGATCGATGTAGCGCAGCTGGTACCAGGAAGAACCTGCCCACTGCGGCATGACGTTGGTGTCTCGATAATACGTCTGAGTGCCCTGGCCGAGGTCGAGTTCCACCTCAACCCATTCGCGGGCCTTGGCCAGCGGCGGCTGCGGGGAGGAATCGGAATCGTCTGGGTCGAAGGAGACCGGCTTGTAGTCTTCTACCTCCGGCAGTTCGACCGGCAGCATGGACTCTGGCAGCGGGTGAGCCTGGCCTTCAGCGTCATAGACGATGGGGAAGGGCTCGCCCCAGTAACGCTGGCGTGCAAACAGCCAGTCGCGTAGCTTGTACTGGATCTTTTCGCGGCCGATGCCCTGCTCCTCCAGCCACGGGATGATGGCCGCGATTGCTTCTTGTTTGGACTTGCCGTTCAGGTCGATGGATTCGTTAGCGGAGTTAACGGCCTTGCCGGACTCAGTAAACGCTTCCTTGCTGATGTCACCACCAGAGACAACCTCCGTAATTGGCAGGCCAAATTCGGTGGCGAACTCGTAGTCACGCGTATCGTGCGCCGGCACCGCCATGATGGCGCCGGTGCCGTAGGCGGTCAGAACATAGTCAGCAATAAAGATCGGAACCTGCTTGCCGTTGACCGGGTTAACAGCATAGGTGCCCAAGAAGACGCCGGTCTTTTCCTTGTTCTCTTGGCGCTCCAGGTCAGACTTTGCGGCGATGGACTCACGGTAGGCCTCCACGGCCTCCTTCGGATCATCGTGGCCAAAGGTCCAGCGGCTGTCGACGTCGTCGTCATACGGGACGGGGGAGAGCAGGGCGTCGACAAGCTCGTGCTCTGGAGCCAGCACCACGTACTCAGCGCCGAACAGGGTGTCAGGGCGAGTGGTGAAGACGGTGATCTTGTGGCCCTCAGCGGTGAAGTCCACCTCGGCGCCGCGGGAGCGACCAATCCAATTGCGCTGCATGGACTTGACCTTCTCCGGCCAATCCAGAAGCTCCAGATCGTCCAGCAGACGATCGGAGTAAGCGGTAATGCGCATCATCCACTGGGACAGGTTCTTACGGAAGACCGGGAAGTTGCCGCGTTCGGACTTACCCTCTGCCGTGACCTCCTCGTTTGCCAGCACGGTACCCAGGCCAGGGCACCAGTTGACGGTGGAGTTAGACAGGTAGACCAAACGGAACTCGTCCAGGGCTGCGACCTGTTCGGCTGCAGTCAGATCGGAGTAGTAACGGCCATCCTTGGTCTTGCGCTTTCCTACCTCGAGCTCCTTGACGAGCTCAGACATTGGGCGCGCCTTCTGCTGCTCCTCGTCGAACCAGGAGTTGTAAATCTGCAGGAAGATCCACTGAGTCCACTTGTAGAACTCCGGGTCAGTGGAAGCGACCGAGCGGCGCGGATCGTGGCCCAGGCCCAGCAGGCCCAGCTGGCGGCGCATGTTCTCGATGTTGGCCATCGTGGTGGTGCGCGGGTGGGTACCCGTCTGGATGGCGTACTGCTCGGCTGGCAAGCCGAAGGCGTCATAACCCAGGGTGTGCAGGACGTTCTTGCCCAGCATGCGGTTGTAGCGGGCATAGGTATCGGTGGCGATATAGCCCAGCGGGTGGCCCACATGCAGGCCCGCGCCGGATGGGTACGGGAACATGTCCTGGATGTTGAGCTTTTCCTTCGGAAGGGCGCCCGCGCCCTCCGTGGCTAACTCGCCGACGGGGTTCGGCGCGTTAAACGTGCCATTGTCTTTCCAGTACTGCTGCCAGGTCGACTCGATCTGGGCCGCAAGCTCCGGGGTATAGCGGTGCGCGGTGGAATCACTCGGGTTAGTCATGTTTAGACAGTGTAGTAGCCCAGCTGGTCATTGTGGCATTTAGCCTTGGGCTTTCCTTGTCCATCTGGTGGGATTTTCGCTGAGATGGGAATGCGCTTGGCGACGCCGCGTTAAGCCCCACCTAACCCCGCGTTCTGAAGTCAGCCTGAATGGCTGTTAATTCCGCGCGAATGATGTCGAGGGCCCACTGCGGATCGTCCTCCACGGGACGGTGCAGCAAGTGGAATGCAAGACCGTCGATCAGTGCATGCAACCGTTGCGCACTCACCTCAACTTCTTCCGACTCGCGAGAATGACCAGACACCAATTCGACCAAGCGCAGTGCCACTTCATGGAGTTTCTGGTGTGCTTCGTCCCGAATAGAGGCCAGCTCTGGAAGCGCTGGCACTTCGGTTGCGAGTGCGAGGTTGACCTCAAATTCAGCGCGCGAGTCCGCCTCTAACGGCAACAGCTGCCTCACAATCTCAAGCGCATACTGCTGCGGTTCATCACTGGGAGGAACGGAAAGCACCCGTTCTGTTGCGCGCTGCACCATTAGCTCAGCCGAGAACTTCATCAACTCGGCGCGGGTGGGAAACACATGCCGCAGTGAACCAACAACGATTCCCGCCTGCTCAGCCACGTTCCTTACAGAGACGGCCGAAATACCGCGCTCCAGAATGACCTGCCATACGGCCTCAGCGAGCTGCTTTTTTCTTTCTTCGATGTCGAGTCTTGGCGCCACAAAAGAAACTTTAGCACGACTGTGTTAAAGTCTCGTCTAACACAGTCGTGCTACTAAGAAAGGCCCGTGATGATCGCGACCATCGGCAGCCTCGTCGTCCTAGCCCTCATCGATTCGACCAGCTTCGGCACCCTCCTGATCCCTCTCGGCTTGTTAACGGCACCTGGACGCCTGCAGATCAGCAGGCTCCTGCTCTTTCTGAGTGTTGTGGCTGGCTCTTATTTCGCACTGGGCGTGGCATTGCTGTTTGGGGCTACGTCGCTACTTGGTTCTTATAGTCATCTGTTCGAGTCCACGAGCTTTCGGTATGTGCAGCTCATAGCAGGGATTGCATTGCTGGTAATAAGCCATTTCATGGACACCGAGAAAGCTCGAGCACGCGCTGCGGAGCGAGCAGCACGTGGGGATAACCGAATATTGAGGTGGCGTTCGCAGGTCATGAGCGGAAAATCCTCTTCAAGCACCACCGGCTCGCTCATCGGATTGGCTCTCGTCGCCGTATTCCTCGAAGCCGCAACCATGCTGCCCTACCTCGCGGGCATCGGCATCATCACCGTCGAGGGTCCCGGATTCCCCAGCAATGTGCTGCTCTTGCTGGGCTATTGCTTCGTAATGATCCTTCCGGCCCTCTTACTCACTTGCATCCGAATAATGGCCCGCTCCGCAATCGAAAAACCGTTGATTCGCCTAAACAACTGGCTCATGAAGAACGCACAGAGCACTACTGCTTGGATCATTGGCATCGTGGGATTCATCCTCGCTGCCCAAGCCGCCTCGATTTTGTGGTTCGCCACTTAGACCCGTTGAAGCTGCGGTGATCTGTTTGCAAGGATCGGGTCCATCACAGGAACTAACTCGCACACCACGCTAACGGAGGCAATCTTTAAAAAGCGCCGCCCGCGCTTCATCTTCACGTGGTGGAGTTTCCAATTCAACCGCGGCAGCTCTGCTTGCTTCATAAAGAGCAATCCCAATGTTCCTCGGTTGCACAACGTCAATAAGGATGGCGCGCACCTCCGCTTCCATTGAGCGGCCATTCTCCCGCGCACGAGCCACGAGCGCTTCTCTTATCGCGTCGTCAAGGTTTCTTACTACCAATGAGGCCATCGCATCTAAACCTTCTTGACCACCGCCGGCTTCAACGTCATGGCGCCAAAGCCATCGATCTTGCAGTCGATGTTGTGGTCTTCCTGGCCCGTTCCAGCATCAAAGTTCAGTCGGATGCCGCGGACCTTGGTGCCAGACTTCAGCGGCTGCTGCGCACCCTTGACCTTGAGGGTCTTGGTGACGGTGACTGCGTCGCCGTCGACAAGCGCGTTGCCCACAGAATCAACGATTACCTGGGGCTCAGCGGAGTCGGTGTCCGCACCAGCGGCGGTGGCTTCGAACTCGTGCGCGCACTCCGGGCAGACGATGAGCGGCGGCATCTCGTAGGTGTATTCGGAGGAACATTCAGGGCATGGCGGCAACGTCGCAACTGCATTTTCAGTCATGAGAGGGATTCTAATCTGTGCTCGTGCCTACGGCTGAACGCCGTAGTGGGTAATTGACGTTCAAAAGAGTTCCCCTCAAAGTTCGATTCTTATTAACCCGTGCGTGGTCCCGCTGTTACTCCGCCTGCCTAGATTTATGCGCGGTTGATTCCACTCTCACTTTTGGAACTTGCCTCTTTCTATTCCTATCTCTCTTTAAAGTCCCTAAGACCTTAAACATAGAAAGCTCTCTCATGCGCAACTTCTCTCGCGCCCTGCGCGTTAGCGTGGCCGCAGTAGCCACTACCGCCCTGACCACTGGCCTTGTCGCCCCGGCACACGCCGCTGCTTCTGGCCCGAAAAATGTCATCTACATGATTGGTGACGGTATGGGCTACGGCCACATCGCCTCCAACAATCTCTACGAGTCCGGCCAGTCTAAGTACCTGGTTGAAGGCGCATTCGGTGCTGACACCGCCAAGGAGCTCGAGGGCGAGTCTGTCCAGGCATTCGAGGACTTTAACCGTCTGTCCATGACCACCTTCCCGCACGGCGGCTCCTACGACCCAGCCAAGGCATGGTCTGACCACGAGTACATCAAGCAAGGCCCTACCGACTCTGCTGCGGCCGGCACCGCAATGGCCACCGGCTCCAAGGTTGATAATGGCACCCTGGGCGTCTCTTCCTACGGCCACGAGATGGAAAACCTCTCCGAGCGCGCCATCCGCGAGGACAAGTCCGCTGGTGTTGTCACCTCCGTACCGTTTGACCACGCCACCCCAGCCGCGTTCGCGGCGCACAACAAGAACCGCAACAACTACCTGGAGATCGGCGATTCCATGATCAACTCCGATCTCTCCGTCATCATGGGCGCGGGCCACCCTGAGTACAACGACGACGCTCAGAAGGTTGCTGCCGGTTCCGAGGACTACTCCTACATCTCCAAGGAGAACCTCGCTGCGCTTCGCGACGGCTCGAAGGGCTGGGAGTTCACCGATAACACCGCCGGCTTTGAGTCCCTGGCTGCTGGCAACGTAGAAGAGGGTAAGAAGTACTTCGGCCTGGCACCAGTTGCTACCACCCTGCAGCAGAACCGCTCCGGCGATGCCAAGGCGAAGGAGCCAGGCACCGACCCGAAGAACGACATCGTCGACCTGCCGACCATGACCAACGGCGCACTCAACGCCCTGGGCCAGGACGAGGACGGCTTCTCCCTCATGATTGAAGGCGGCGCCATCGACTGGTCCGGCCACGCAAACCAGACCGGCCGCGACATCGAAGAGGTCCAGGACTTCAACGCGGCTGTCGACGCCGCCATCGACTGGGTTGAGAAGAACTCCTCTTGGGAGGAAACCCTGCTGATTGTCACCGCTGACCACGAGACTGGTTACCTCTCCGGCGCGGATGAGACCGACGCTTGGAAGCCACAGACCGGCACCAAGGGCACCGCTCCGACCCACGAGTGGTACTCCACCAACCACACCAACCAGGTAGTACCGTTCTTCTTCAAGGGCGCCGGCTCCGAAGATATCCAGGCTAAGGTTTCTGGCACCGACCCAGTCCGCGGCGAGTACATCGACAACACCACCGTGGCCAAGCTGGCCCTGGACGAGTGGTGGTTCAACACCGCTGAAGACGACACCGACAACCCCGGCGATACCGACAACAAGCCATCTAACGGCGGTTCCTCCAACGGCTCCTCTTCTGCAGGCGCTGGCCTGGCTGGCGCCGGCGTGATGGCCCTCATCTTCGGCATCATCACCGCTGCAGCTCAGGCCCTTGGCCTGGTCAAGTTCGACTTCAAGGCTCTGCAAGACCTCATCAAGCAGTTCGCCTAATGCGCTAGCCGACGCCCCGCCACTAGGCCACGGGCAAGCACCAGCCCTCGTCTCCCCACAGACGGAAACACCGTCATTTTCTAGGGGATGACGAGGGCTTTCGCCGTTTTCACCGCTAAAAGGACGCAGTCAGAAGGCAGGACGGACAGCCAATTCTAGTGTCGGCGCTCACCTCAACGATCGAACAATCATCCGAATATCAGCTAGACGTGTCCAGGCCAAAGACTATCGTCACCAGTATGACTCCTATTCCAGCACATTCACTAAAGACACTCCGTCTAGCGCACCGCGCTCGCCGCTTTCACCAACTCGATAGAAACGTCAACTATTTAATTTAGTTGGAAAAATATTTCTGTGAAATTTTCCTATACCCAAATAATCTGCGCACTAAAGTGAATAATAGGCTCGCACTGAAGAAAGAAGGTCTCGATGACATCAGAGAGTCCAAACATCAATTGCCTGACAGATGTCGAATTTCTGCCGACATCACATGGTCGGCTAAGCGTACGTGATGCACTCCTTAGGGCCCACACACACGATTTCGATATCACTTCTTCGCAACCCGGTTTTCATTTCAGCTCTCAGGTTCGACTTTTGGCAGGCATTACTGCAGTAGTACTACGGCATGAAGTCAAAACCCCTGCCGAATTACTCAATCTCGGCCTATCTGAAGCGGCCGTTGATAAGGCCCTCGAAGAGCTCAGCGCTGGTGCTTACTTGCACGACGCGCAATTCCCATTCATGCAACGACCGGCAGTTAACACGTCCAACCCCAAGGACAAAGCAACTTATGTTGGCCCCGGGACTCATCCAGTCAAGAAACTGTCACCGGCTATGCCACCCAATGAGTCGGAAGACTTTACCAACCTTCTCACCGCTAGCCAGGAACGGTTATCGCTAGAAGATGCAGTGATGTGGCTCGTGACTTATCATCACCTATCCGTAGCAGGCAACAATGCGTACTGCGGTGACAAATGCGTTTCTGGTTCTCCGGCGATGCGTTTTGTTGGTACTGAGAATTCGGCAACAGAAGTGCTGTGGCATGGGCAATCATTACTAGAAACCTTGCTCATGGCAATTCCACAGTCATGGGTCAAGGGCACAGGCCTTCCCGCATGGGCTGACCGCACCTGCGCGTACTCGCGCCACGACGGGATAGTTCACCCGCTATGGGCGGCCACGTGGACTTCTAATTCCCCTGCTACCGCCTGGGAAGCATCGGAGCTTGTTGGTGTCCGCACCGGCGGTGTACCGCCTGAATGGTTCCTTACCGAGATGGGCAGCAAAGATCAGCAAAAAGATTGGTGGACGCTGCGCAATCAAAAAGACCCGTTCTACCTGTACATCAATAATGGCAAAGAGCTAAAACTTCAGCGTCTAGATCTGGGTAAAGATGCTACTGCGTTGGCCATCAACTGGGCTGCACAAAATAAAACCGCGGAGTTTGAAAAGGCCAGCTCATCCCACGTACTGCCTCCAACAGCTGAAGCACGCCTAGTGTTCATCCGGCACCGCATGGAGGGTACCGCTTCTAGCCCAATATTCGAGCTTCCGAAGTATTCTTCCCTCGTGATGAGGAGTGGGCCCACGATACCAATCCTGGTGTGCAAGCTGATATCAGGCTTGGTGCAAACTGCATCGACAATCTTCATAGCACCGTAATCCGCCCATTCCGCCGAGAAAACGCTAACGAGCGTGCAGGCGGCAAAGTACCGCTAGTTTTGGATTTTTTGGAATCCAGCCGCGGAGATGTAAGCGAAGCCTTTTGGCGCAATATGTCCCACAATTTCTCTTTGCTGCTCAAAGAGTGCCGTTCAGCCAAGAGCGAGTTCATCGCTTCCCCGGAGCTACGTACCGGGCTACACACCGCTTCCATGGCCGCTTTTGATTCAGTCACACAACCATATTTTGGTCAAGAGCCCGCACGGATTGCCCACGTTCGAGCCGGGGTCGAGTACTGGGTAAAACGGCACATCAAGGATTTTGTTGCCGAAGACCCCGACGACCCCACCACCTAATTTCTAAGGAAAAGGATGAATCACACACAATCTACGCCAGAATGGCAGCCACTTTTGACCTGGCTGACTCAATCTGTGCGTAATTACCACGACAAACCCACTTCCCATTCCGGCAGTGAATGGCGCCGCACCCGTGCTTTCCTTCGCCGCGGTAATTCGCAGTCTACGGAGCACTACGCCTATCCATTCATTTTTCCTCTTTTGCCTGCCGATGCCAGCCCCACCACCCGCACAGTAGCGCTTCGCCTCGCAGCTCTGGTTGCGGAATTCGATGCGGTACCGCACATTGATTCCCAAGAAACGGGTTTCCGATCACTCGGACAATGGTGCAACCTCATCTCTCGCAAATTGGCTCCAGAACAAGAAACGCTAGATCCTCGCCATCCGGATGCTGTAGCCAGCAGGCTCGTCTCATTACATACGCAAAACGTGGATGAAGCTATCACTACTATTCGTCGTATCGCCGCACTAGCAGGGAACACGAAGGACACACCTCCGCTACCTGTGTATGACCTTTTCCGGATTTTCTTCCGATGGGGCAATGGCTTCACAGAAAGCTCTCAACGCGTTCGCCGCAGCGTGCTCCAGAACTACTACTCCGGTTTTTCCACCTCCGCTTCTTCCTAAACCACAACCTTCGAAAGGATTTTTCCCATGTCGCGTCACCTCACTATCAATATCCTGTCCAGCATTCCATTCTCCAACCTCAATCGCGATGACACCGGCGTTCCAAAGCGCACGATGCATGGTGGAGTTCTCCGTGCCCTGCACTCCTCGCAGTCCATCAAGCGCGGCGTCCGCCTGCGCTACGAAGATGCTTCCGGCAACATTTCCATCCGATCTGGCAAGTTGGCAGATGAGATTGTCACAAAAGCTGTAGAGCTAAACCCAGAACTGGATCAGAAAGCTGCACTAAAGGAAGCCAAGAAGATTATTGGCACGTTGACCAAAGCAACGGCTTCTGAGGGAGAATCTGACCGTTCGACATGGTTGTCTGGTGAAGAACTCCTCACAGCAGCAACAAAGATCGCTGGTAACCAAGAGTCTGAGGACTCAGGCTTCATTAACGGCACTAAGACGGGATCCCTGGCAATCGCCGCATTTGGCCGTATGTTCGCCAACGCCCCAACCAGCAACACCGAAGCCGCAATCAGTGTTTCTCCGGCAATTACTACCCATGCCGCTACCATCGACACCGATTATTTCTCCACGGTCGATGACATCCGTGAGCGTAACAATGACTCCGGAGCGACGTTCCTAGGAGTTAGCCAATACACCAGCGGCATCTTCTATCGGACCGTAACGATTGACAAAGTGCAGCTAAAAGAAAGCTGGACCGGGTTTGACTCTGAAGACGCTGCGCAAAACCTCAGCGAACTACTCCGTGCTATCGTCTACGGCCAGCCACGAGGTAAAGAAAACAGTACCGCACCTTACACGCTCCCAGCTGTTGTCTTCGCAGAAGAACAGCGTGCCCGCGTCGCATATGACTTTGAACAGCCAGTTACTCCACAGGGCGATGGTGGTTTTCTCGTTCCTTCAATTGAAGCTTTGGCAGAACAGTACCAACAAGCTCGTTTCTTTGACCCTGCCAACTTTGGCCCTGTTGAAGTACTGTCCGGCACGCACAAGGATCTTGACGGCAAACTAGGACACCTCTCGCCCGTCTCTCTCGATGACTTCATTATCCAGGTTGTGGAGTGGATTCTCGATGCCTAGTTCCACCTATATCCGTCTTGCGGGACCCCTCCAGTCGTGGGCGGGTCTGGCTGTATCGGGAAATTTTGTCCGTACTGAGCCTCGCCCTACGCTCAGCGCGCTCCGTGGGCTACTGGCTGCGAGTCTAGGTGCGAAAAGAGGGCAGTGGCCAACGTGGATCGATGACGTGCATTTCACCTTGCGGGAGGATAAGACTCCAAAATATGTTGATGATTTTCACACCATCGGTGACAGGGAAGATGAATTTACTTTCCGACGGCGCCTTGCAATCATGCAGCAAATGAAGGCTACCTCTGTGAAGCAGCTTAAGTTCACCCCTGCCGTGGGTGCGACTTCTATCAGCCGACGCACGTACCTAGCCGAATCTGAATTCATTGTACGTGCCACTCTGGAAGGCCACACGGAGGAGATAGATCAGGCTTTTGCCAGCCCTGTCTTCTCTGTTTATCTAGGTCGAAAAGCTTTTCCAGCAACGTTCCCGTTCTATCTGGGAACTGGGCCAGCAGAGATGCTGTCGCTCATCCCCGCCCTTGCTCCTAACGCGTCGAGTAAAGCGACTGTGCGAATCTTTGAACCATCGCTCGGTTCCGGAGTGTCCCCAGAGAGCATGAGTGTTCCCGCTGTTGCGACCCGAACGGACTGGCTCAAAGGCATCAAGGAGCTCAGCCTGCACCGCCACTCCACCATTCAACGGTAGCCAAAAGCGGTAGGCCTTGTTGACCTACCGCTTCGCTTGCCTCCACGTATCGCGGAGAAGGTGGTTCCAATTCAATGAAATATGAACTACCTCCGCATCAGCGGAGAGCCACTCTGAACAAATCTAACGTATTCCCGACGAAAGATGAAGAATATGATCACCACTCGGTATCTAACCAAAGCACCTGCACACGCTCTCTTAAGTGTGGCTGCGAACAATGCTCGCCGTGTGAGTCCCGCAAGTCTTAATAGCCCAACATTTCGTCATCGCGCAGTCATGGGTCTTTTCCCTGCATTCGACGACGCCAATCCACGTTCCGCTGCAGAAATTCTTTTCCGTTTAGAGACCCCGGCAGGACAGGCTCCGTATTTTCTTATCCAGTCTGCTACAGAGCCCACTGTCTCGAACTGTCCAGACATTGTGACTAAGCAAGTTGAGCTTCAGGCTCCGCCTACTGGAACTTCAGTAAGTTTTCGCATTAGTCTCAACGCTATTCGTCGCGAGACATTCACTAATGCTTCCGGTAAGCGTTCGTACAAAGTTAAGCCCATCCCGTTGGATCATGAGGATACGGAACGAACCACATTTGGCCCCTGGCTGGCACAGAAGTTATCTCCCGCCTTAGATGCTGTGGAGGTTACCAACCACCGGCGCGCTGTACTCAAAGATCCTAAGACTGAAAAGGGGCGTATGACGCTACAAATAGATGCTGTAGATGGCATCGCCGTAGTACGCGACACCACAGCACTCGTATCCATTTTGACTACTGGCCTCGGCCGAGAAAAGGCTTACGGCTGTGGTCTACTATCTATCCGCGCTCTAGGTTAGGAACCCCATGCCTGCCACCCATTCAACGTTTTCTTCCGTGTGGGCCAAACAACATAGCCTCGAAGAAAGCTACCCTTTGCTTGCCCATATGTGTGATGCCGCTTCTATGGCAGGACAACTCTTCGATCACTGGTTGAGGCCAGGCTTGCAGGGCTACCTTCGCGAAGAGCTGGGGCCACAGGCACGTGAGATCGTAATGTGGCTGGTTGGCACGCACGACATCGGCAAAGCGAACCCCTTCTTTCAAGGCCAACTACTTACTCATGCGAGGCAGCGTCCTGAAGAACGCGAAATCTGGGCTTCTGTAAGAAACCGGATTGTGGAAAACGAAGAGTTGGGTTTTAAGCTCCCACCACGTGCTTTGCGAGGACTTCACGATGTCGCCGCATTTAGACGCCATGAGCAGGCTTCAGCTTCCTACCTCCTTGGCAACCTCACGGTGGATGCTTCAGCATCTCAAGCCTGGCGCTGTATCCCAGCTATGGGCCATCATGGAAGGTTTGATACTCCAGACTTTGGCGGCGATCGCACAGGTACAAAAGAAGCGCTGTGGAACACGGCTCTAGCCGACAACGGGTGGAATACTGCCCAAAAAGTTTTAGACCACGCGCTTCGCGAAGCCTGCGGAGTAGCAGTGTTCCCCGATGAAGTTCCAACGTCGGCCATGATTCTGATTAGCGGACTAACCGTTGTTGCCGACCGCCTAGTATCAGCCCACGAATGGGTCAAACAGTCTCAAGCACGGTGCCAAACAACCGAATTAGACTTGACACAGCCGAAGGAGTGGATACTCACACAAGCTGAACCTGCTCTAGCTCGTATTCGAGAACAACTTGGTCTCTATTCCGATTGGCCCAGCGCTGAAGACGCGCTAGAAGCAATTCTTCAAGGCTACGAACCACGCCCTGCACAGCGAGAAGCCATGACCGATCCTGATGGTCTATTCACGATCATGTCAGCTACAGGTTCCGGTAAGACTGAAGCCGCTATCCTGCGCCATGCGCAACGTAAAGAACGCATGTTGTTCCTACTACCCACGATGGCGACCTCGAATGCATTGATGAAGCGTGTACAAAGAATCTTTAGTTCGACTCAAAACACTGCGGCGCTCGCACATGGAATGGCCACCATTGAGGATTTCTACTCCCGCCCCGTCACCACCTTCCGCGACAGTAATCCACTGGAAGACGTCGGCGGACTCGTACCAGCTGAGTTCGTGCGTTCAGGAATGGAACGCATGCTGGCCTCTATCACGGTAGGCACCGTGGACCAAGCGCTTAAAGCAGCACTTCCGATGAAATGGACCCATGTCATTCTGTTGGCGCTAGCAAACGCGCATGTAATTATCGATGAGGTCCATACGCTAGATCCTTATCAAGCACAATTGCTCAAACCATTGATGCAATGGCTAGGTACCGTGCGAGCACGCGTTACCCTTCTCAGCGCCACGTTGTCGCAAGAACAGTGCAATTCACTCGCATGTGCCTACACCGGGTACCCGCTGGAAACAAACATTGATTTTCCCTCGATCCTCAGCCACAGCTCCAGTTCCTATGCAGCCACTCCGTTGGATTCAACGCCATACACGCTCACTTACGACATCACCATCGCAAACCTGTCTCAGATAGACGCACATATCAACTGGGTTCGACGCATGCGTGCGGAGTATCCGATTGCTCGCATCGGGGTCATATGCAACCGAGTTGACTGGGCACAAGAGATATCCCGCAGACTTGATGAGGAAGGCGAAGACGTCCTGCTTCTACACGCTGCGATGACTGCGGGACATCGCCAAGCTGCTGCCGATACGCTACTTCGCACGATTGGTCCACATGGAAACGGTGAAGGGATATGTATTGTAGGTACACAAGCCATTGAAGCATCATTGGATATTGACCTTGATCTACTCAGCACCGACCTATGCCCGTCAGCTTCCCTCATCCAACGGGCCGGTCGTGTCTGGCGTCGAAGAGACCCACAACGCAAGCACCGACTTCCTGGGCGTGACCACATGCATCTGCATATTGTTGCCCACCAGAATTACGAGCACCGTGAGAATCTGCCCTACATGGAGGCTCTACTGAGCCGTACGCAACGCTGGCTGAATTCTCATAACGGAAGAATTGAATTCCCAGTCGAGTGTCAAGACTTTGTCAACACAACGTCAATTACTCTCACAAATATCAACGATGACCAAGACATTGAGGCCTTTGCCCAGGATTCCAGGAAGCACATGGCAGCGTCGAATATTCAAAGCAACCTGGAAGCCGTTCTAAAAGAAAACGTTCGCCTAAGCGAGCTAACCAAGCTCACAGAAGCAACTACCGCACTAGAGGATCTCCGTACACGTTACGTAGAAAGCGAAACTGTACGTGCTCTCGTTCTCGATGACACTGGCACAATCCCGGGTGCCATAACCAGTATCGAACTAGAACTCACAAAGCCCACTCAGGAGGATCTGAAACGTATTCTCCGCTCAAGTATCAACCTACGTCAAGGCTCTTTTCCTTCCGAAGATCCGCGTTTTCTCTCGAACCCGTGGGAGACTTCCCTACTGCAGTATTTCAGAATCGTTGATCTCTCCGACAACTACGATCCAGCCCTTGGGCTCATCTACGGAAAGGCACACTCCTAATGGCTTACTCCGAAGACGCCATTACGTTTTCCACCATTCCAGCAGACCACCAAGTCCGCTTGGAAGACCGTGTCAGCTTTGCTTATGTGGAGCGTGCAGCTATCCGCCAGGACCGTACTGGTGTAGTGGCCTATTCGGTTGTTGACAATTCAGAATTAGAGCAACGCATCCAACTCCCTGTAGGCGGACTTGCAGTTCTTATGCTCGGACCTGGAACCTCCATTTCTGCAGCCGCTGCTACCTCATGTACTCGTTCAGGAACGACCATCATGTTCACTGGCGGTGGTGGAGTGCCGGCTTATACTCACGCAACCCCACTAACTTCCTCGGCGCGTTGGGCAATTGCCCAGGCAGCTCTCGTCTCTAATGAAGCCCACCAGCGAAAGGCTGCAATCAAGCTCTACCAGCGGCAACTAGGCATCGAAGAAATTGCTGATGCTCCGAGCATTTCCATCATGCGCGGACTTGAAGGCCGCGTAATGAAACAGACTTATCAAACCCAGGCGAAGAAACACAGGATCAAGAATTTTCGGCGCAATACTGCTAACGATGACCCAGTTAATCAGGGACTCAACCTAGCGAACTCCATGCTCTATGGATGCGCCGCTTCTGCGTGCGCGGCAATAGGTGTCAATCCTGCCTTGGGCATCATTCATCGAGGTAATGCTCGTTCATTGCTCTTTGATCTGGCTGATCTGTACAAGCCCACAATCTCAATCCCACTGGCTTTCGCCTGTGCCAATGAGGAAGATCCATTGCCAGAGCTAAGGAAGCAACTACGCCGAGAGATCCATCGGAAGAACTTACTCGTCGACATGCTGGAAGTTCTCACAGAGGTACTCACGCCCCACTTACCTTCACGTGATGACGATCGACTCGTCTCTGGGCGCGGCGATGAAGTCGCCGGACATACACAATATGGACGGCGCTGAATGTTTCTTGTAATCACAACCACCAGCCTCCCGGACCACATGCATGGCTACCTTTCGCGTTTCCTTTCGGAAGTAGATACCGGTGTTTATGTAGGAAACGTTTCCCGTCGCGTCCGCGATAACCTGTGGCGACGGCTTTCCAATGCCATCGCCGACGGCAGCCTAACCATGATCAACGAGGACCGGACCCGCGAACAGGGCTTTGCAGTCAACACTATGGGACCGCGACGCCGTACAATCATTGACATGGACGGCCTTTTACTTGCGTGCACGTTTTCGCGAGAACATACGCAAAACCGCACCGAGACAAACTAAAGTTGCTGTTCAGGAAGTCTCTTCTCCGCGCACGCGGAGG
>NZ_KV800709.1:40090-99267 GCF_001810285.1 Corynebacterium sp. HMSC071F07 | reverse complement strand
TACGATGTTGAGGGGCTATTGCAACCTCGACTCTTTGGTATTGTATGAAGTCTCTTGCGGATCGGGCCCGAGCTAGGTGGTTCTTGACTTCTTTGGTGTCAATCTGCGACAACTCCTGAAGAAGATCGCTAAAGCGCGTGGGCTGCCCTTCTCGACTAATTTTGAGTTGATACGAAGGTGTCTATGCGCTGGACATTGGTCAATGTATGGTTAAGAAACTAATAGCGAAGTACGATACTCGGCTTTCGGTAATTGAGTTCGACGCCGGCAATAAAGTCTTCAGCGGTAGTGGATTCTTCTGCAGAAGCGAACTCGGCCCACTGCCTATAAGCATCGGTGACCACTTCTGGGCTATCGTCAGCGATAATTCTACTCTCATGGATCCAAATCGCTCGATTGCACATACTGTTTATGACGTCGGTGGCATGGGTGACAAGCAGAACAGTGCCTGCACGCTCTAGCAATTCGTCCATGCGTCGCTTTGCCCGTTTAGCAAAAGCAGCATCGCCGGCAGAGAGGGCTTCATCAATTAAAAGAATATCCGGCTGAATTGCAGTAGCGATAGCAAATCTTAAGCGGGCTCCCATTCCTGCAGAATACGTTTCCATCGGCCGGTCAATCGCCGACCCTATTCCTGACAGCTCAACAATACGAGGCAATTCTTGTTCGACGTACTCACTATCTGCACCCATAGCCATTAGTCCTAGGAGGACGTTTTGCCGCCCAGACAATTGCGGTTTCAGCGCAGCCGAGATGCCGAGTAGTACAGGTTGATCCCTAACTAAAATCCTTCCCGAAGTTGGAGCTTCGTTTCCAGCAATTAGGTTGAGGAATGTTGACTTTCCTGAGCCGTTTTGGCCGATAATTCCGACGAAATCACCTTCGTATGCCACAAAATTAGCATCGACTAGGCTGTGTACCTCACTCGCGGTTCGCTTCCTAAAGAAGGATCCGCGACCATCTCGGATCTGAAACGTTTTAGAAACATTTTGGGTGACGACTATGGGTTGCATTATAGAATGACGGCTACCACCGCTATTGGAGAGCACGCACGTACCTTTCTTCAGCTTGCCAAAAGAATAGTATTCCAAAAATTAGGGTTCCGAATGACCAAGCTGCCATCTGAATCCAGCTTGAAACAGAAGGAATATTCCCGTATAGAGCCAAATCTCGAACAGCTGAAAGGTACACAAATGCGGGGTTTGCCTTCATTATAGTGACCAAAACTGGGTGATTAATGAACGTGTCGATCGAGTAAAATACACCGGATCCATATAGCCAAAACCGAGATATGAGTGCTAATAGTGGTTTCAGATCTGGGAGAAATGCAGTGATTCTGGCAGTTATAAGCAAGAGGCCGGTACTGAAGAGAATAATTCCAATGTAGGCGATGGGCACGAGCAAGAGCGTCCAATGCACTGGATGGTCCCATTGCGCAATTAAGCCGACAAGAATAGCAACACAAGCCGCTGGGATGCATTCTATTCCTTGGGACAAGGCTTTTGATAGTGGTACGGCGGCTCGTGGAAACTTAAAAGAAACTATCATATTCTTCTGTGTCCTTAGAAGGCCAGACCCCAGCAGCAATAGCCGATTAATGAAACCGAAATAGACGATTCCAATTGTGACGAAGCCAATAAAATTATCAATTCCCCGTGAGGTCTTTAGCAGTAGGCCAAACATAATAATGTAGATGGCTGCGTCGCAAAGTGGTTGGAAAATAAGCCAAAGGCGGCCCAGCTTAAAGTCCTTATCCACCCTCAGCGTACCCGCGGTCGACTCTGCCCAAATGTATTCACGTCTGCCCCATAGCTGGCGCAAGTAGCGAAGGAGAGGTGGGCGGGTATCCAGGACTTTTAAATTCCCAGCATCGATGTGCACCGTATAGTCGCCTCGTGAGGTGACCTTCCTGCTTGAGAAAGCATCGTCACTAGAATCTTGCTGGGGTAAACTTTTTCTACGGTGTTTGCCCATTCCATCTTCCAATCGGTTAATGCGTGTTGGGAAGCTCTCCATAGTGGAACGCTAGCCGTATGATGATAGTGTACTTTGGTTGATATGCAAAAGATGGGGACGCTACATTGATTTGGTCGTCAGCAGACTTGCGAAAAGCTGTGTGGCACTTCCGCCACGGTGGTATTGAGCAGGTGCAGACGTTTGCGAGAAGGCGGAAGCTGGATTCTGCATTTGGTGGGGGAGTAGGTGGTCCCGGCGGTGCTGGGTTGCTAAGTGGGTTACGTACGCCTCCATATGTCAAGCTACTAGGGAGTCGCCTGGGGAGTTATCAATCGCTGCAGTGGGAAGGCTTGTTTTCGTCGCATAAAATTGGCTTAATTGCCGATGAGTTTTCTGCTGCTGCTTGGAGCAAGGAATTTTCGACCTTTCCGGTGATATCAAACCAACTACCTTCACTGGATGAAGTTAAAACATGGTCCTTTCTCTTAGTTGAATCAGCGTGGCTCGGAGAAGCTAGTTCTTGGAAAGGAAAGCTGACCAACGGTGTGCCGTCAGAGCTTGTCGAGCTGAAAAAGCGAGCTAAAAGAGCAGATGTTCCTGTGGTCTTTTGGAATAAGGAAGATCCACCTCACTTTGCAGACTTCTTTCCGGTAGCGTGTATGTGCGATTTTGTTTTCACAAGTGCTGTCGAGATGGTAGAAAAGTACGCCGATGTACTCGGACAGGACAGGGTTGGAGTCTTGCAATTTGCTGCAAGTGTGCCAATGCATAATCCAGTCAAGTGGAACTCCTTCCCTGAAAGAAGGGGTGTGGCATTCGCGGGTACATTCTATAGAGACAAGTTTGATGAACGAGGGCAAAATCTTGTCGCTCTCCTGCGCGGTGCAATATCAGCTGCTAGTAATAGGCGCGAGCCGGTGGTTATCTTTTCGCGTCACGCAGGCGGCCCAGACCGGTATCAATTCCCTACGGAATTTAAGGACTATTTGGGCGGCGCGATTCCCTATAGTGAAGTCTTAACCGCCTACCGTAGATTTAAAGCGTTTATCAATGTGGATAGTGTTGTCGATTCGCAAACAATGATGTCGAGGCGTGTTTGGGAGCTTATAGCTTGTGGGACTCCAGTAGTTAGCGCTTACAGTCCGGCAGGACAGTTGTTCGAAGGCCGGGGTTTGTTTCGGGCATCGAATGCTTCTGAAGCTAAAAATGTCGTATCGAAACTTCTTGAGTCGAAAGAGCTCGTCGAACGGGAAGTGCACAAGGGGCAGAGGATTATTTGGGAAGGGCACACCTACACCCATCGGGCTGAACAAATATTGCGAACGGTGGGACGAATTGACGATCAATGGGAACATAGCTCTCTGATATCAATTATTCTTCCGACGAAACGACCTGCACAAATGGAGCATATAGTTTCGCAAGTCGCCGGGCAGAGGGGAGTTAATTTTGAGGTTCTCATTGGTCTTCACGGTTTCGCTCTTGATGATGGGGCTAAGAGGCGAATTTTGGAGCGTCTAGAATCGAATAGTGGTTTTAGAGGGATTGAGTTCTTGGATATTCCACCTCATGAAAGCTTAGGCAGGATCCTAAACCGTCTTGCAAATGCCGCACAAGGTGAGTTTGTTGCGCGTTTCGATGACGACGACTATTACTTTCCAAACTATCTTCGCGACCAAGTAAATACACTAGGATGGTCGCAAGCTGACGTAGTAGGTAAAGGCTGTACGTACGTCTACTTGCGCAAGTCGGACTTGCTTATTCGTCGAAGACCCGACTTTGAGCACCATTGGTCTGAGCTAGTGGCTGGTGCAACACTCGTATTTCGAGCAGGAGTTCTCGAAGATATTGAATTTGAAGATAAAAAGGTGGGTGAAGATTCCTCGTTTCTCCGGAGAGCTGTGGAGCGAGGATACAAAATCTATTCATCTGATAGATTTAACTACGTTACGGTGCGGTCCTCTTCACACACTTGGAAAATTAGTGATTCCGAACTTATGGTCGGAGGCAGTCTGGAAGGCACTGGCATGAACATGTCTCGAGTAGTTGTTTGAATACTGTTTTCTAAGTTGGGAGAACAGTAGGATGAATTTCCCCCGCAGGGTCGGGGACCTTCACCATATGAGGCCTACAGCACCAAGCTGC
Organism: Corynebacterium sp. HMSC071F07; assembly: GCF_001810285.1. NCBI lineage: Bacteria > Bacillati > Actinomycetota > Actinomycetes > Mycobacteriales > Corynebacteriaceae > Corynebacterium > Corynebacterium sp. HMSC071F07. Next base: position 95,169 of record NZ_KV800709.1, on the reverse strand, counting down.
TGAGAATTTGCAGGGGCTCGTTATGTCATCTAAAAGAAGCTTGTCCTAAGACGGCTAGTATGGAAAGTCCTGCTTGTGTGATGAACGCGAAGCGTGATTCCCTTAGGGATGTTTAACGTCACCTTAAAGCGTGAAGTTCTGCGTGATCGGAAGGTCTTTGACAATCCCATCGTCTGCCGCCAAGAACTCTTCCGATGGTGCATGCGGTACAGCACGCGCAGACGACACACCTGGTGCAACCTTTTAGCCCCCCGATGTCTTCTCGAAGCACGCACATCAGCTGCACTGGCCCAAGCACCATAGCTAACCTCCGACGTGTCTACTTTCCGGGGGCCGGGCCCACGAGTATGAGAGTTATTTCATCGCTGGTGGTCGGACGTACTTCGCACTGGCATCCACACTACTTTGAGACCTCACACATATCGTAAGGAACAGGTTCCCTTTAGCAGTCTGGAGTATGTCACTGCCTTCGGCGGCATCAGAAGGCTGCCAACACTAATCTCCTCCCAATCAGCTGCCGCCTACTGGGTTGAAACACTGCCAGACAGAGTCGTAGCCGACTCACTCGTAAGCCGCCTCAACAACGGCCACCGAATCCATATCGGAGACTTCGACATGCGCAAAGCCACCGCCCCAACCACCCCAGACGACTAATACCGACGGTCCGGGCCGACACCCCTCGGCCCGGTACCAACTACCCGGAACACGACAGTACCGAGTCCTCAGAACACCGGTACCAAAAACTCGCATCTGACAGTAGTCTTCCCTTCAGAACAAAGGGAAGTTCGTGAAGGTCGTGAATGCAGTGTAATCTAGCGTTGGGCCGCTGAAGTCATTGGTGGTGAAAAGATATTCTAAAGTGTCACCAATTTTCACCTATCTAGGAGAATGGAAAAATGTTCATAGGAGCGACTAGATTCAGTGTCTTCCAACCGAGTTCCCATGCTTGGAACTTGACGAAAAATGCTGGAAGGGGCACCCCAGACGAACTGAAAAGCGTATTATATTCTCCTCATCGGATTGAGCCTAGGCTCGACATATTCCTCAATTTCTCGTTGCCCATAATCGCGAAGGCTGCCGAGCATCACTTCATTAGGCACGTTGTAATGTACTCGGAAGAGATGCCGAAACAGTACAAGGAAAGGTTGGAGGAAGCCGCTGCAAGGTGGGATTTTCTTGTGCTCAACAAGCACGTTGACGGAAAGTCTGATGAGACCGTGCCTGGGCCTCATATGATCGCCAAGAAATACTTGGGTGATGAAGGCACTTATGGTATTTACCGACTGGACGACGACGACTTGTTATCTGAATCGTTTTTTAGCCGAGCTGAGCGCTTTATTAAACCCGCCTTTGCGGGGATGAGGTTGAGCTTTGCGAGTGGTGTCACCGGATTCTACGAAAATGGTGAATTTTCCTATCTGAAGACTTGCTATCACCCGATGATTGCCATTGGACTCTTAAATATCTGTCATCGAGTTGACGCGCACAATATTACCCAACCCAGCGACGCGCCTCATATATATTCGGACCGGTATGATCCTGTGATCCTTGATTCAGAAGAGCCGATGTACTTTTGGACGCGTCATTGTAATCAAGATACAAATGTCGCCGACGAGGGCGATAGTCGCGCTAGTATCCTAAAGGAGCTAAATTCTCGTCCCAGTTTCGGAGACACAGAAAAAGCAATTGAACTGTTTCCTACTCTAGAGGGGAACCTAAGACCTATTAATTTCAAGCCCATTGTGCAGAACGCAATGGAAATCGGTGCTTCACCTGTGTCTCTGGCAGTAGAGGTGAATTCCTCAACCTTTGAAGTGAAGCTGGAAGTAGAAGCCCCACTAGGGACTGTGTCTCGCGCTGGCTTGGTTTCGTTTCAATTTGAAGACTCCGAGGGAATGCCGGTTAAGGCGAAGGACGTGGCTATTGAAGGCTTAACGTCCTCGCCCAACGATGCAATCGGGTGGTATAAATATTTGCAAACTGATGCGGGTCGAGTCTGGCAAACTTTTACGGTGGGCGTCGAGAGCGGACATCGTCTATCGCAAATAACTGTTATGCAATTCGGCAAAAATTCCCGAGATTTCACTGTCCACAATATCCAGATCGGCTCTGTCGAATAGAGCACGCGGTTCGACAGCAGACAACCTAGCGGAGCTAACACATGATCTATCAGCTTATTTGCGAGCTTGAACGAAATGTCGACAATATCAGGAGTTGGGACAATCACTATTCGGAAAAGCGAGTAGTTGAAGCTGCGCCAAAGAACGACCAAATTTCATTTTTGAAACATGTGGCTTTACCCTGGTATGAGAAGATTGCGCAAACAAAAAAGATCGTCTTTAAGATCGTTGCGGGCGAGATCACGGGAGAGTTAAAAGAGGAACTCTATAGTCTTTCGGGCCGATATCCCTTTGTCGTTTTCCAATCCATAATTGACACAGACGATGCTGCGGCGAATCGATTTCAGGAAGATAAATGGCGGGAACCGCTGGCACTTCTGCCGATCGTGCCATGGCAGCTATATACCGAGCAGGCCCTCGATCTACTGGCGAGCGAGGGTGCCCAAGTGGGCCGAACCCGATGCTATACATTTGAGAGCAATTACTGCGCACGTTCGGTGGCACAGGGCTTCAAGCGTATTAGGAAGTTGGAAGCGCCGAGTATGGTGGTGTCCGTATCATACTCTAATGAAAGCGACCCGCGGGCATTCAGCTACAAGAGCTTGGACGCGGCAGCCTATTACCATCCCATCATTCACGTTTCAAATTGCCCCGGGTTTCTGTTAGCCGCCCCAGCGATAAATGAACAATTGCAAGGCAGTATACGACCTCTCGATGAGTATGAAGAGCAAGCCCTGCCGTACGGTATTAGAGAACTTTTAATCGAGCCTCGAAGGGAAATCGTAGTAGATGAGCCAGCTCGCCTGGCCGACACCATTGAGGTGAGCACAGATATTACGGGCCCATTTGAACTGGAGACGACCTTGGAACTTGGGGAAGGGATCAAACCCAAGAGCGCGTTGTTTTCATTCGATCTCGTCGACTTCGACGGTAGACAGCTGTCTACCGAAGTCGAAATCGAAGGGCTGGCATGCTCTCCTTCGCCTGCTATCGGCTTCTTCTTCTATCTTCTTAGCTCGAATCCGGGAATAAATACTTTTACTCACAAAATTCAACTGCCAGAATCCGTTCGATGTGTCAAGATCAAGTTGCTTCGTTGGGGCAACTCTGACGCGGCCATTGCTCTCAACTCGCTAGCAGTCAAGGAAAATTAGTATGACTATAGGCGCTCGCAAATTTGCTTACGTAACGGCTCTTAATTCCGAAAACTACCTCGAGGGCGTATTTGCCTTGGATCGCAATCTTCGAGCGGTTTCATCGAAATATCAACTCGTAGTGACAGTGCCAGAAACGCGCGAAGATTTGGTCGAGAAGCTCGGCGAAAGAAACATAGCTACGGTTACGTTTCCGGAAATAGACTTGAAGTGTCTGGAAAAGTTGGGAAGCCACTACTGGGCAAAGACGTTTTTCAAATTGCAGGTGTTCAACCTTGTGCAATTTGACAAGATTGTCTTGCTGGATTGCGATATATTACTGCTTCGAAATATCGATGATCTTTTCGCGCTGCCACATATTTCTGCTGCAAGCGTTGGACCTGCTATTGGCTTGCGCGGCGCAGCTTGGCAAGGACTCACTTCGGGTGTTCTGGTCCTGGAGCCTAGCCCTAGCTCCTACGAGAATGTATTGAAGGCTGTGGAGGACGTAGTTGAGCGAAAATTGGCGAAAGGGCACAAGGCCGGCGACCAAGATGTAATAAACATGGTCTATGGCGCTATTTGGGCTAATGATGACCGTCGGAAATTACCCGAAACATACAATCTGATTTGGGCCTTTTTGGAAGAATACTGTCGAGATCACCTCGTCGGAGGCTTGGCGGACGTAGCAGTCGTGCACTTTGCTGGCAGCAAGAAGCCTTGGCACTATAGCGGAACCGAGGTCACGCAGCTTAGGCATGACCTTGCGAAAGAGGGAAAGTTTTGTATGCTCGAGACCTTTGAGCGCTACTTAAACCTGTTCGATGACGTGAGTCTCTAAGACTACAGACAAATACCGTGCATAGGGAACAATAAAATGAGGAAGCTAATTAAAACTTTAGGAAAGAAAAGTTTATTCATTTCTGCAACGGGTCTAATTCTGGCAGTGTTGGGCCTTAGTTTGTTTACGAGTAGTTTTTCGCGCTGGATTTATATTCTATTCTTGAGCTTAGTCTTCGTTTATGTCTTAGGCACGGGCCTTTATGTGACGTTGATTATGCGCAACTCTTTGAGCCGCTTGAACACGCGGGTTAATGGACTCCATCACTATTCGAAGGGGGTTCGGGATACCTTGAGGGATATGGACGAGTCGTTGCAGCGACAATATATTGAATCGACCGGTCAGAAGGAATCCCTCAGGTACCTCTCCAGCCGCACCGGCGTCCTAATTTCGCAGTTAGAAAATATTGACGCTGTTCTTCATAGCAAGGCTGCACTTCCAGTAGTGACACGAGAGAGCAAGGTCGAGGAAGACCGTATTGGTGCGCAGGATCTTGAAAGAGTGCCAGAATGGCGCTCTGTGTGCAGTTGGCCTAGAGCCGATAGTCGTGCGAAGTCGGAAAGCGTTGAGCATCCAACGGGTTTCTCTTCGTCTATCGACGAGATTGTGCCGCATGAATCCGAAAACGCATCCATCCCGCGGTTCGTGGATGAGGAATCGATTATCCAATGGAGACATCAGTCTGCCAGCGATCTCCCAACGCAAATTACGTTGGAAAAGGGCGGTAACGGTGTGGAAGTAAACTTCGATGCTAAGCCGGGGGACGTCTTGGAAATTGAAGTTCCGGTTATCGCGGATCTTGATTCCGATGGTTCCAATAAAGCAGGGCTTATTTGGGCGAGGGCCTTTGCTGCGGATGGCGAGCCCATCGACGCGCAGCTACTGTCTTCGCCAAATCCTCGGCTCGGCAGTTACTCCTATTTAGACGACCGGCGGTTTAGTAACAAGTGCGTTGACCTAGTTATACCTACTGGTACAACACGTCTTCATATTGGTATTGAACCGTGGGAAAAGAACATTTCCGTAGCGCCGACCTTTAAACTACGCCGTAGCGTCCCTAATCGAGAGTGGCTCCAAGCTCGTAATCTTAAGGATCTTCGGGTCGCGGTTGTTTTGGACGAGTTTTCGTTCAAGAGCTTTGCCCCAGAGTTTCAACCTATCGTAGTCTCGCCGTCTAACTGGCGGGAAAAGTTCTTAGTGGAGCGGCCAGACTTATTTCTGTGCGAATCGGCTTGGAGTGGGCCAGATTCCGTAAACCGAGAATGGAAAGGAAGTGTCTATTCCTCGATCAACTTCGAGAAAGAAAACCGACACGCCTTGCTATCAATTCTCGAGTACTGTAATGAGCACTCAATTCCCACAGTATTTTGGAACAAGGAAGACCCGACTCACTATACGGACAAAGTACATAACTTCGTAGATACTGCCGTTCGATTTGATCATATTTTCACCACAGATGCTGAGTGCGTTGAACGGTATAAACAGGACTTTAATCACCCCAGCGTCCATTGTCTGCCCTTCGCGGTTCAACCGAGATTGTTTAATCCGATAGAAGATTCTTCAAGAACCAGTGCTCTCGTCTTCGCAGGGGGATGGTATTCCAACCATGAAGATAGAAGCGCCAGTATGACCCGAATCTTCAGGTCTGCGCTCTCAAGCGGCAGAGGCCTAAAGATTTATGACAGGTTCCACGCTTCTGGTGATCCTTTGCATATGTATCCGGAGGAGTTCGAGGAATTCACGGTGCCGCCAGTGTCGTACGACCAGGTCTCCCGTGTTTACAAGGAGTCCGAATTGGGACTTACTATAAACACGGTAGTCGACTCAGAGACTATGTTCGCGAGGAGAATTTTCGAGCTGATGGCCTGCAATACTTATGTAGTATCTAACTACTCTAAAGGGGTCGAAGATTTTTTCGGCGACACTGTTACCTTTGCAGATCTGCATCCTGACGAGCTGAAGCTGATTAGCCGTGAGGAAATCGCGAGGCGTCGTCGAGTTAATTTGAACCGGGTTCTCCAGGAGCATACTTATAGGAATCGCTTTCAGAGCATTGTCGATACGGTGGGGCTGAAGTATCGGCGAGAGCACAATAACGTCGACTTGGTGGTTACTGTAGCTACTGAAGCGGACTGTCGTGACACGCTCTATCGGTTTGATTCTTTGGGCCTTAACAGGGCTCGCCTCTTCCTGATGGTCCAGCGAGACTGCCCAGGAACTCAAGCCGCCAAGTTGTTTGAAAAATTCAATCGAAACAACACACTGGTTTTCTCCGAACGCATGTTGGTTGACGGAAGGCTACGAACGTCTGCGCTGTTTGGTAGTAGTGCAGAAATCCTTTTCTTTCCTGCGGGTGTTGGGCTTAGTACGTCCAATGAGGAGATACGTATGTTACGAGCCCATCGCCAGTATATTTCCGACCCAATTGTTCCGGTCTCGTCTCAAAAGTATAAGTACCAGTTGTGGAATGGAAATACCCCGATGCTTGTAGCTACGGATGGTTTTGAAAGGTTACTACAGGTAGTTGGTGAACCGACCGTGCGAGTATATGGAGTCTAAGATGTCTACTGTAGATGTATCATTTGTAGTACCGTGCTATAACGCGGAGCGCAAGATGCAATGTTGTCTCGAGTCGCTGGAATCTCTATCGAGGTCTGGTGTAAAGATCGAAGCGATTTTCGTCGACGATTGCTCGACGGATCATACTCGGGAGCGGTTGGATGAATTCTGTAGTGGCCGGGGGAGTGGTTGGGCTGTAGCGGCCACAACTAGTAGTAACTCAGGATCTCCTTCGGAGCCGCGCAACCTCGGGATGTCACTTGCAACTGGTGAATACATCTATTTTTTGGATGTAGATGATGGTTTGATTCAAGCCGGATTTTTGAAAGCGTTGGAAATTGCTCGGATACATGATGCCGATGTCGTTCGGGCACCATTGATGAGGCGTGAGGAAGGTAGTGAACGTCTTTTTAACGAATTGCGCTGGAATGATAGTGTTGCCCGCAAAGACGCAATCGCAAACATAATTAGATACCAGAGCACGACTGTCGGTGGGTTAATCAAGAGGGAATTGATTAAGTCCAATTCGCTAAGCTGGCGCAGCGATTTGAGAATGGGAGAAGACACGCTTTTTCTCTGTTCCGTGCTTAAAGTTGCTGAGACAATTTGCTATTCTCCTGACCCTGACTACCTCTACAACGTCAAGCGTGTGGAAGGCTCTGCGTCCTCGACGCAGATGTACGATGACCGAGAGTTGGAAAATCACCTTGAGGTGTGGCGCGAAGCTGAAAAGTTACTTAAATCCATTGGGCTTTCATATTTTTCACTGCGAGGTAAGGTTGCCCTCCAAACGGTGATGCTGAATCTTATTCACGTTAACCGTGGTGGTGTGTGTGAACGGCTTTTTCTTCAACTTCGGGATTTTCTAAAAACTCACAAAAAGACTGTAAATGGATTTAGGTACAACGATCGTCTTTCCCGTGTTCTGAGTTTAATCTTGTCGGGGAAGTACAGCCTTTTCCTCGAGGAGATTAAGGAGCGGCTCCTCGTTGCCGGATATGATTTGAAATTTATTGAAAAATCGTTTCCGAAATTGGAGCGTTTTTACCAACTGAAAGTTGACAGATGGAGTGGGCATGATCGACACGATGAGGCGGAGAGCCGCAAGCTTTTGGAATGGGCCGAAGTTATTCATTGTGAGTGGCTCCTAGGGAATGCTGTGTGGTACAGCGAAAACAAGAGGCAGGGACAAAAGCTGATTGTGCGTTGTCATCTATTTGAGATGACGCGGGACTTTGGCGACCGGATTCGTGTTGGTGCGGTAGATAGATTCGTTGTGGTTTCCCTACCGACTCTTGAGGATTTTGTCGAGAGGTTCGATCTGCCGCGTGCGCGGACGAGGCTCATGCCTAACTTCCTTGATGTGGATTCATATGAAAAGGGGGAAGGCGAAGATCGTTGTTTCAATTTGGGAATGGTGGGCATTCTTCCTGCCCGAAAAGGATTTCATAGGGCGATTGAGCTGCTGCAACAGCTTCAATGGGTTGATGACCGCTATAAGCTCGTCGTGTTCGGTAAAACTGTCGAAGATGTCGATTGGGTAGCAAACAATCCTGTTGAAAAGGAGTATTTTGATCGTTGTGAAAGCTTGATTTCCTCTTATGGGTTATCTGACAAGGTTGAATACCGAGGCTGGCAGGATATGCGTTCGGCTATCTCTGAAATTGGGTTTTTGCTTTCGATGAGTGATTTTGAAAGTTTTCACGTCGCCCCTGCAGAGGCATTTGCTGCCGGAAATGCTGCGTTATTTCTCCCTTGGAGAGGGGTAGAGTTCATCTATCCTTCTAAGTATATCGTCGAATCCATAGGGCAGATGCTGGATTCTATTGTGTCAGCCAACACGAGTGAGGCCATTGAGGACTTTGCAACCGAGGGGCGCGACTGGGTGCGCAACAATTTTGACGTGGAGAAGTTTGTCATCGAGTATGATCGAATGGTTCTAAATATCTAGCCGACTGGGTAAAATCCCAGTCGGCTAACAGCCGTGCCAAAACAACACGGCTAAACAACCCCGGCTAATCCACCCGCGAGGTTGACAAACTAAATGGGAACACCCCAGAGAGTTTCGCGGCGCGTCGTCCTCTAAGATTGGTTTATGGCTAATTCCACTTCCGTCCGCACTGTTGTTGTACCCGCAGCTGGTATGGGTACGCGTTTTCTGCCTGCTACGAAAACTGTCCCGAAGGAACTTCTGCCAGTCGTGGACACTCCGGGTATTGAGATGATTGCGGAGGAGGCCGCAGCGGCCGGCGCGACGAAGTTGGCAATTGTAACCTCGCCTTGCAAAGACGAAGTGATGCGGCACTTTGATGAGTTCCCGGAACTTGTGGAGACTCTCCGCGCTCGTGGTAACGATGAGCAGGCGGTAAAAGTTGAGCGTGCTGCGCAGATTATTCAGCCGGTGGCAGTTGTGCAGGACAAGCCTTTGGGCTAGGGCATGCGGTTGGACTGGCTGAGGGAGTGCTCGATGATGACGAGGATTTCTTTGCCGTCATGCTCCCGGATGATGTCATCGAGCCCACTGCTGCTATGAGCGAGATGATTCGTGTGCGCCAAGAACAGGGAGGCTCCGTGCTCCTAGCGGTTGAAGTGGATCCTGACCATGTATCTAACTATGGCGTGTTTGATATTGAGGATACTGACAACGACCGCGTAAAGAAGGTCGTGGGCATGGTGGAAAAGCCCGCGGTGGAGGATGCGCCCTCAAATCTGGCGGCTACTGGGCGCTACTTGCTCGACAGGGCGATTTTTGATGCTCTGCGGCGCATCACTCCCGGGAAGGGTGGAGAGCTTCAGTTAACCGACGCAATTGATTTGCTTATCTCTGAAGGCCACCCCGTCCATGTTGTTGTGCACAACGGTATTCGTCATGCCCTAGGAAATCCCGCCGGTTTTATCCCGGCGAGCGTGGAGTTTGGCCTGCGCCACCCGAAGTATGGGCCGACCCTCTTCCGAGACCTTGAGGCGATTATGGAGAAGTACCGGCCACAGTTGGGGTAGCGGTTAGTATCGCGTCCCCAAATCATTGGGTCTGTAGCGGCACCTAATTAGTGATCTCTAGACTTGTCAGGATCTCGCTGGGGATGACGGCGTCGACAAGCTCCTGCACAATCGGTTAATCGTCTGGGATGAAGCCAGCCGTCGGACAACACGACCCTGCGGAAAACTATGAAGCCCTCATGGGTCTTCGCCATGGCGCTGGGCGCGACAATTGGTTTGGGCGTCTATATCTTGCCCTTTGACTGGATGCAGAAGGCAGGGCTGGCTGGTACGGTCATCGGCTTTGTCCTTGGTGGCCTGATGATTGCCGTTTTTGGTTTGAGTTACGGCTTTACTATTCGCGCGCTGCCGCTGACGGGTGATGGGATGGCTTTCGCTATGGCGGTGCTCGGCCGGACTCATGCGTTTATCGCGGGGTGGGCGCTGACGCTGGGCTATTCGTGCGTTGTCGCGTTGAATGCGTCGGCGGTCACGCTCGTCTTCCGTGTCACGTTCCCTGAATTGGTTATGCGGGGCGCGCTTTCTGGCCAGTTTCAGTTCTTTTCCGTTGTGATCATGATTGTTGTGGCGGGGGGGGTCATTTTGGCGTCGATGGTGATTTATTACGTCGCCAAGCGCCCGGAGCTTGCACCAGCTTTCCCTGTCGACGTTGCGCCGGCGGCAGCGGTGGCGACCATCATCGCTTTTGCCCGTGGGCCTACGTGGGCTTTGATTCCATTCCGCAACTGGCGGGCGAGTTTAATTTCTCGCCGAAGAAAGCGCTAGGCCTTCTGATGCGGGGAGTCATTGCGGCGACCTTGATCTACTTGGCGATGATGCTCGCGACCTCCATCGCTGTGGGAACCCATCACGATGCTTATGAGGGGGAGCCATGGCCGCCGGCGGCAGCGATTAGCGAGGTGATGGGGCCTGCCGGTTTGGTGCTCATGGTTGTAGCTGTCAGCGCCGGAGTACTTACTGGGTTGAACGGATTCTTCACTGCGGCAAGCCGAGTCTTGTTTACTCTTGGCCGCGCCAACCTAGTCTCGAGTCGGCTGGGTGAGCTAAATGGTAAGCAGCGCACCCCGCGCAACGCGATTCTTTTGGTGTGCGCGGTGTGCCTGGTTACCCCGTGGTTTGGGCGCGCGGCGTTGACGTGGGTCGTCGATATGTCCAGTGCTGGCATTACGGTGGCGTATTTCTATACGTGTTTCTGCGCATGGAAGATTGCGCGCACCGGGCAGGTTCCTGGGATGTCCAAGGCGATTGCGCCGAACCAGTTTTACGAGTACTTCGCGCTGGCTGGGTGCATCCTCTCCATTGGGTTCTTTTCTTGGCGCTGCTCTTTGTACCGGGCTCGCCTGGCATGCTGGGAACGGCTCCGCTCATCGCGTTGGTGGTCTGGATTGTGCTAGGGCTGGCGTCGTGGGCCATTAAGAGCTGGCAGCTGAAGGATGTGCTGCCGGAGGAGACGGCGGCGTTGATTTTGGGGTAGTGGGGGTGATTAGTCGGCGATGGTTGCTGGATGGGCGAGCGACTACATGGTGCCTCGGTAAACCGAACGGTCATTTAGCCGAGTGGTCTCGAATGGGGCGAGGACGTCGAATCTTGAGAGCTTCTCCCATACTTTGCGTGATTGTCCACGGTCGGTAAGGATACCGAGCTTCACACAGCGGAGGAGTACTGCTTCGGTGTTAAAGACTGTTGCTGCCTGTCGCTTGCGTATGAGTGCTTTCGCGTCTTCGTCATCGATAATGATGGCAGTACGCGCCGAAGGGTCCTCATCAAGGAGCGCTAGGCAGTGAGCGATTGCGACGTATTCTCCAAGGTTCTTCGCCATTCCGCCCTGGATCGAGAATCTGGGGCCCGCGAATAGGCGGATGTGCTTGAAGAGGCGATCCATGTCGTCGTCAAGCACGTGCACGTATCCATGCGTAATGAGTGATACCCATGTTTGGGCGCCGCACTGAAACCGAGCCTCCTCTAGCTTTCTTTGCATTTCGTGGCTGACGGCAGCGGGCACGTGCAGTTTGTTATCGCCTACGAATTTGAGAAGCAGGTCCTGCTCGTTGGCACAGATGAAATTCAGCAACACGCTGGTGTCCGCAACGATAAACTTCCTAGACATGGTGAAGCTACTCGTTGGCGAAGAAGTCATCTAGGTCTGCCTCAATATCATGCTGACCTGTGAGATTTTGGCTGATCGAACTTGGGGCGGTATGCATAGAGTCCGCTACCTCTTCGGGGCTTACCTGCTCGGCGAACGCTACGGTCGACAGAGTGATGAGTCCTTTGGCGTAGGCCTTGTAGGCATCGGCAACGAGCCTTTCGGAGGCCCGAGGCAGAGCAGCAATCTTGCGTGCGTGGTCATACGAGGCTTTCCAACCGAAGCGGGAGGCGAGTCCCTTGGCGGTGTGATTCCTTAGCTCTTCCTTTGTATCTTTCGAAATGAGTCCTGCTTGGTGCAGCTGGATGGCTGCTACGCGTGGAGAGACTTGGAATTGTTGGACAACTGCAGACAATAGCTCTTCCGTATCTGCGTACGGAGGCAGCTCTTGCAACGCTTCTTCAGGGCAGAGTACGCAGCGCGCAAAGGTGTTCGCGCGTGTTTCGGAAGGCAGGGTCTTGTCGCATTGTAAGGAAGCGCCATCCTCCGTGATGTCTCCGGCCACGATGTGCCCGATTTCGTGGGCGACAGTGAAACGCTGTCGGAAAGGATTATTACTCGTGCTGATCCCTACGGTTAAGGCACCTGAAGCAGGATCGCGAAGAGTCAGTGCATCGAGGTCATCCGTCAAGTCGAGCACGATGAAGTCAGCGTCAACGAGCTTCATGAGATTGTTGATGTCGCCGACAGGCCCCAAGTCGAGATCGTGCTTCGCGCGAAAACCAGCAGCCAGCTCAACGCCCTGTTGCGAGGGGCTCGTTGACTTAGGCATGTGTGCTATCCAGGTTTACTCGTAGCTGGAGATAAGGCAGAAGAGTTTGTGTTGCTTCCTCGGTTTTGGCCTGGTGACCACGGGCGGCAACGCGTACACGCTGGGAGAGCGGGGTGGCGTCCACAAGCTCAGCGGCATCTATACCAAGAGCCCACGCGAGGGCCATGATGTGGTGGAGAGTTGGCGTGGAAGTGCCTTTCTCTAGGCGGGCCAGGGTGGGTTGGGACAGAATTTCATCGGTCATGGCGGCGAGCTCTCTTTGGCTAAGTCCGCGAAGTTTACGCTGCGTGCGGACGCGCTCGCCGAAGTCGGTGGGGATGTTCATTTTGTGCTCCTTGTTGACTTCGATTTAACACGTGAATCAGAATTCTGTCAAAGTGATTCTGGGTGAAGCTGGTGCGAATTGGCCGCAAGCTATTGCCGCTATCGCACGCCCGGGCAAACCTGAAATTGGCAAGCCTAAAACCTTGGTTAGTCAATTCGTTTTTGAGCGGGCGCAAGAGCGGAAGGCCTAGACTTGCAAAAGAGAATGCAGCAAAGCTGATAGGGAAGAGTTTCACTGCCCGCTCTCGCTCCAGCGATAGCATTCGAATCTAAAAGTGCGCCGACTCATTGTCAGATGCGAGTTTTTGGTACCGGTGTGGAGGCACTTTGCCGTGATTCTGCATTTTGTAAGCCAAAGAGTAGCGCGGTCAGCCTGTAAACCGATCCAATGTAAAATGAGATAAAGATTTTCGAAGTTACTTGTTTTAGTTTTTTAGAAGGGGCTGGATTTGCTTTTAAAATCCCCACCACAGAAGCCGTTCTTGAGGGGATTGTTTGGCACTACACGGATGTGCAAGGCTTCAAGGGGATTGTTGAATCCGAAGGATTATGGGCCACGAATGCTGACTTTCTTAACGATCCTACTGAGCTTAAATATGGTGTAGAACTTTTAATTGGACGCCTATCTGAAAGGCTTGCGGAAGAAAAGCGTGTTGAGGAACAGGCAAACCTCAAATATATCTTTGAGGCCTTCAAGGATTCATCTGGTTTCTTCGAGTCCCAAACCAGTCAATTTTATTTGCTTTCTGCGAGCGTCGAGGGTGATTCCTTAAACCAATGGGCGCATTATGCAGGCGGTGGCGGCGTGGCAGTAGGTATTTGCGCGCAGTACGACCTGCAGATCGTCGACCGAGATCGAAAACTCGTCCCGTTTGAATTGGGTAATTGGGAGTACGAGAACCTTTGGAATCCTTGTTACATTTCGTCGGGGTGGCGAAAAGTCCTCTATGACCCTGATCGGCAGATCGATCAGCTTGATGAGCTAATCAGTTTCTATCTTCGGTCCATGCGAAACGAGTCGCTGCCTGAATCTGCGACGGGAATTAAAGAAAATCCCTCAAAAACCGCAGACGATTTCTGGCGTACCGCTCGTTTAGTGTGCTCGTATTTGAAGCACCCCAGTTTCAAGGATGAACGAGAAGTCCGTGCAATCTATCATGATTACCGTGGTGATTTGTCGCACTTTCGTGCGACGCAAAAATCGATTGTTCCTTACTTAGAGACCCGATTTGGATCAGCTCCCGTGCGCGGTGAAGCCAACATGCCTCACCTTGCGCATGTGCGGTTGGGGCCAGGCGCAACTAGAAAAGAGATTAGGGCGACGAGGGAATTTCTACAAGCGAGAGGATTTGACTCAACTAAGGTGACCATGTCGGCCTCCCCCTACTTGCCTTCTCGCTGACAATCGCATTAGGCACTCCGCCGCGCAGGTTGTAATAGTCAAGCCATAGCGACGGAGATTTAGGTGCCGCTTTAGGTTACGTCCACCTAGATGCCTTCTATCTCAACGCTCCCCATGAAATACCGTGAATGAGACTTTTTCAAGGATTCCAGGGAAGGCGCTGAAATGTGGGCGATCTCAGTATCTGGACCGTCGATCGCTGCTTCGCGGTGGAGGCGTTCTTTAAGTGCTTCAGTCGAATCAGAGAATTGTTTGATGAAAGACTCGCATGAGCGACGTTTGTAATTGACTATAAATTCAGTCACTGTGTTGCTCCGATTCATTTGGCTGTTCAGCGAGGATTTCAGTTGTGCGCGGCACCTAATCGAGTAGGAATTGGTCACGCACGGGGGTCTAACCGTTGCTGCGAGTGAATCCTTGCTTGGCTATGGTCGAGCTTCTCTTTCTGAAGGCTGCGGCGAGGGCAGGGACGTTGGCATCGAGAAAGTCGTGCACGGTGGCAGAGATGGTCTCTTTATCATCGGTATCGCGAGTGACTCGGCCAACCTGCTGAATGACAACGCCGCGGAAGCTTACTGGTGCTGCCAGCACAAGGGTATCCAGCGCGGGAAGATCAATGCCTTCGCCAGCAACCTGGGACATGGCTAAAAGGACGAAATGTGGTGTGGCGGCAAGCTGTTCACGTACGGCCTGCCGTTCAGTGGCTTTCTGCCCGCCGTGGAGCTGAAGGACGGGGAAGGGGGCGTCGGCAAGCAGGGCGTTGAGGGCAGCGAGGTGTTCGCGTCGTTTCACTAGGACGAGGACTGTGTGCTTTTCCTGTGCTGCTTGTGTGATGACATTGGCGATGAGGCGGTTGCGATCCGCATCTGCCGCCAGAGCAGTGTCGAGGTCGGGCCAGAACAGGTAAGGGGAGTCGTAAGTGAACTCGGTGTTGTGGACTATGTAGTCGCGGCGTCCGGGGCGCTCGAGCTTGACGGTATGGCGGATAGGGCCGCAAATGAGAGGAAGTAGCTTATCGAGGCCGTCGGATCGGTAAGGAGTCGCGGTCATACCGAGCATGAAACGAACATTGAGGTGAGCTAAAACATTGGTTAATCCGGCAGCGCCGACTCGGTGGCATTCGTCAACTGTGATGTGGCCATAGCTGGAGAGAAAGTCAGCCTTGGAATCGCTACGGCTAATGGATTGGGCAGTGACAATGTCTATCTCTCCACTGAGCTTCTTTTTGGAACCTGAGTATTGTCCAACCTGAACTTCCGGGAGGAACTGTTTTAGGGCTTGGCGCCATTGAGTAGCTAGCTCCCTTGATGGAACTATCACTGCGGTGGGGACCGAACGCTGAGCGATGATTGCACACGCCATGACGGTCTTTCCGGTACCGGGAGGAGCAATGAGCATTCCGGACTTGTGCTTGAGCATCTGTTTGATGGCGGAATGCTGGTAGGAGCGTAGTTCGCCGGCGAATGACGCATCGATGCGCTGAGGTTTGGGCGTACGTCCGCGGCGGGTGACGGTATATCCTGCGGTTTTCAGAATATCGAGGACGTCATCGAGCGTGCCGCGGTCGAGCGTGAGGACTTGGTCCTTCTCATCAAAACGTACGATGAGCCGTGGAGTGCCGAAAGTGGAGAAACGCTGGGCCTGTTTTATATAAAACTGCGGGTTGGCAATAGCACCTAGGTGCCGCAGGGCTGTACGAGTGGTGGCGTCGACGCCTGATAAATCGACGTGGACATGTGAATCGTGCGTGACGTGGACTTTTCCCGAGGCCTTGAGCTTCTTTAGTTCTGCGCGGGTGGGTGCCTGGGGAAGGGATGTTTCGGGATCGGGCTGAAGCGCAGCGTAGATTTTCTTGAGCTCGGAAAGCGTTGACTTCTTCGTTTTTGCCAAAGCTTCGAATTGGTCTGGCAAAGGTTGAAAATTACTGTCGACGAATACTGTTGTGCCTTCGGCCCGATGGTGGCCAGCCAACGGGAGGGCAATCAGATTTCCGAAGCCGCGGCCTTTCGCCGGCAGTGTGTCTTGAGATGGAAAGAACCGGTCGAAACTGGAGAAGTAGGAATCCGGGCTAGCCTTGGCAAGAAGCCCGATACCCACGGAACGAGCGAGGCCGGCGGGAATAGGTTCGTCGAAGAATACCCAGACGTGGGCTCCGTTCCCAGAACGCGATACTTCTATGAGTGGATCGAGGCCCTGGTTCTTGCATTCTTCCGCGTAGGCGCGGGCGGCTTGCTTGAAGTCGTCATCATCAAAATCGCAGACCACCAGCCGGCAACTGTCATCTGTGCTCAGTGGATAAAGCCCAACGTGGAAGCGATTGTCACGGCGCAGATGTCCTTCGATCACCTTCGGCGTCAGGGGTTTTAGGTTGGGATTTCTTCGGTCATAGTAGCCATTGCTAGCCGGGTACCAAGCCTTCTTTCCCGCAGTATTTTTGGCCACTGCGTAGACATCTGTCCTCCCCGTGAAGTAATCCATGAAGAGCGCAATCTTCTCTTCCGGTGAGCGGTTTTCAGAGTAACCGTTCGCCGGCGGCGGTGTGTCTGCAGTACTGGGGCGCGAAGGACCATTACCGAGGGCCTGCAGTAATTGGGCCACCTGGGACTCCAATTCGCTAACGCGAGTTTCGAGTGCTTGGAGGCGTTCCTGTTCAGTCATGGTGCGTGTTCCTTGTGCGTCGGAACTAGTTTATCGGACGGTGTGCGGATAAGAGCCTTGTCGGCTTGGTGTTGTATTGCTTAGAATAAGCGCACGACGAGCCGGCCACCGGAACGTTGTCGCCTGGAGCCGCGTAGGCTCCAGAGCTTTTTGGAGGGCCTTCTGGGCACAGTGATGGAGTGCGTACCTTAACAGTCAAGCCCTGATTCTGGCAGGAGTGCCGGACATGCGCAGCAAGTGGAGCATTGGAGTGGCCTCTAGACATTCGCACACAATTCGGTTGTCCTTAAGAAGAGTCTCACTGAAAGGTGAAAGACGCTTCAGGCGTATGTGTCATGCTGGGAAAGGAGGGATTAAATTGACAAAGTCGACCGTTTCAAAACCTGACCTCATTAATACTTCTGTAACTCAGGCCCAAGATATGGATGAGGAAGATCGTCGCCACTACGTCGAGTACCTAGGGAGGGAGATTGCCAATTGGTCCGCGGAACTTAACCGCCGTTTAGCATGACCATTTATCCCGACGAAGGGGAAGTCCTTATCGTCGGGGAATTGGCTTGTGGGCCCTCCGTAAATCCGTGATTCCAATCAGTTTTAAGCAATCGTAAACCTGCCTTTGATTGTTAAATAACGCCGTATGCCATCCGTGAGACTCCTGACAGGTCATTGGAGTCTGATGAAATTCCAGTTCGCGTTGAGTATCGAAGGCGGCGCCAGGGAGGTGACATTGTGCCTCTTGACTGAATTGGGCTTAATAAGGCATACTTTGAGACAGGAGCAGCCCTACATTATGTACAGCTGCTCGCCCCTCACCGAGGCTACTGGCAGGTGAGGGTCATTTAATTTTTCCTGGAGCTTGCAAGGGCTTACGCCTCGGTACCACCATCAAAATTTGGCAATGCTCTCCCAGATACTTGTTGAACCACGCTGTGCTCTGACCGCCGTGAGTCAGCGTTCGGCGGTACATATAGGCCACAAGATCTGGTACCCAAAGGCACGTTTCGTCGGCTGGGCTAACCCATGCTGCGGGAATTCCCTGTGGAAGAACGTTTGATTTTCGTAAGCGCTTTAACGTGTTTCTATCTTTGTCGTTATCAGATTGGGAACGCCGTTCTTCGAAAATGATTCCGTTGAGCGAAGGGTCTTGCCCAGTGATAGTGGTGATCAGTTTTTCAAGGCAATCTTGGCGGGCGTGCTCAACATCCTGGTCGTACTGAAGGGGGCGAAGGCAAGCGACAGAATGGGAGTCACCAAACTCATAACAAAGCCTGAGCATTGCCTCGACCCTTTCTTGACCTTCTCTGGTCTGCATTGAATCAGTAGTATGCCAATAGGTGGATTGTGCAGCTTCTTTCAGACAAAACCGGGTGTCGGCAAGGTGTTTGAACTTAATGGCGGTTGCGACCAGCGAGTAAAAGGAATCGGAAAATTCCTCACCGGGGGCTACGTAGCTCTCGTCGATAAAAACAATCGTGTCTTCGGGAGAAGCTTGTTGGAAGATACGAGTTAGAGAAGGGTGGGGTCGGTGGGGCAAAAGCGATTCCTCCATTCACTTTAGATAACCTGTTCGGCATTGTGGTAAGTATACCTTTTGTGTGGGACACAACTTTGTTCATGCGAAGAGGGGAACCTACGATCTGTGCAGTTTGTAAGCTTTTGGTCGTATAGGTGTTCGTTTGAGCGCGTCTTCGACCTCTTCTATTGGGTAGAATTCTTGTTCAACCTGGGTACGCGCATGCGCAAATGGAATGCGTTCCTACTCAATCGCAGCTAGCCTTTGGTGAACAGCAAGCGGAGATGTGGACAATCTCGATCTTGGGATCGCGGTGGAGTGGTCGGCGGGGAGATGTCGCCAAGCGCCCGCGCCCTTTATGAGCTGTCCCTCACGAGCTCCTTGAGTGTATTGAGCGCCTGGCGGGAGGCGGTACCGTAGCGCTCGCGCAGGAAGTGGTGGGTGGCGTCGGGGTTGTCCAGTGAGATGGATGTCTCGCTGAGGTTGTGCAGTTCTGATTCGCCGGCGGCGGTCTTTTCCACGGACCAGAAGCTTTCCGGGCGCAGGCCCAGTTCGCCGGCGCGTTCGAGGGCGCTGAAGGCGTGGGAGGCAAAGATGAGCTGTGCGCCGTTGACGTTGATGCTGGGCTCGCGGAAGGCGTTGATGATGAAGTCGAGGAGTGCTGGGCGCAGGGCGGAATCTAGTTCATCGGCAACCAGGGTCCCGCCGCGGCGCAGGGTGTCCAGGATTAGGGGAGCGGTGGCCATCCAGTTCTGCGTGCCGCCGGATTCATCGGTCAGCTTCAGCTCGTAAAAGGAATTATCGGCCTTGTGCTCCACGATGATGGCGTGCAGTAGTGATTCAATCTCCGCATCGGAGTAGGCGCTGAACTCGTCGGGGCGGCGGAGCCGTGCGTTGCTACGGCTGAGTGCATCGATGACCGGGCGCATCTGGCGGAAGACGTGCTCCGGGATGTGGTCCTGGTTGAGCCGCACGGAGTGGATACCGGCATCGGCCGCGCGCAGTAGGGCGGCAGCCTCATGCAGGTGTAGCTTGCCGGTGCGGATGAGGGCGGTGATGCGGGAGGCAGTGCTCATCGCGGTATGCCCGTGCGGCAGGTAGGCCACGTCGTGCACCAAGGCGCGGGCCAGCGGGGCGAGCACGGGGTGCCCGTCGCGCAGGCCGGCGGAGAGGATCAGCTCGGTGTCTGTCACGGGCCCGAGCTTGGACACATCCCCCTTATCCATAAAGGAACGCGTCCACTGCACCTCCTCACCGCGGGTGCGCACGAAGCAGGGGCTCCACCTGGTCGAGGGCACGCGGCTGAGCCACTCGGCATGCACGCCGGTGAAACTCCACTGGAAGCCATAGAGGTAGCGCACGTCATCGAGTTCGAACTCCAGCTCAAAAGTGCGGGGCAAGCGCTGCGTGGGGGGGTTGAGGCGGTACGGGGCGTGGGGGAGTTGGTTGGGTGGGGCGTCGGCAAGCCAGGCGGTGGCAGAAGACTCGATAGCAAGCAGTGCGAAGGCTAGGGCGTTGAGGACGCTGCTCTTTCCGGAAGCGGTGGGGCCGATGAGAACGGTGACGGGGTCGCTGACCTGCTCCCAGCCTTCCTCCGGCGCGGTGGAGTGCTGCCAATGGTGGTACAGCGAAAGTGTCTGCGTGGCGCGGATGCTGCGGAAGTTAGACACACTAAAGGAAAGGAGCCTCATGGTCGCAAGACTACAAGCCCACCATGTAAATCGGTCCTAGGTTTGGGTGCTGAGATTCGTTTTCTTCCCGTGCCTTAACCCGGTGGGCGCTGGTAGCGTTTTAGTACACACCGCAAAAGCAATCACAGGAGGCCACATCCTATGCACGGGGATACTACCGAGCTGCTCGTGTGTCTCGGGTTGGTGGTTGTCATGGTTCTCTACTGGACCTATTACATCCGGAGTGTGCGAAAACTCCCAGATCAGAAAGATGGTATGACACAGCCGATTCGGAAGGTGCCAAAAGTGATGGCGTGCTCTTTATTTATCCTTATGGCACGCTAATTATGGGCGCTGCCGGTGCCACGGGGTTGGTTGCAAATATGAACCTTCCCGAGCCTGTTGAAGCGGTGCTGTTTCTTCCATTTATTGCTGCTTTTGTCATTGGGGCGATTGGTTTTACAGGCGCTTGGGATTCCGTTTCCGTGGTCTTTTGTGCCGCGTTGGGTCGTGGACATCCGCAAAGCGAAACGCGCTCGGAGGCGCGAGCGCAGGCAAGCTAAGAAAATGAAAAAGCAAGAAAAGAAGGAATAGGCTTGGGCTCCGCTAACCCAGTGTCCGAAGGCTGTGCGCAGTGGTCCGCTGTGGAGTCTGGGGTTGGGGACGTTTCAGTTTTGTGGGTGAAAGTAGCGGTGATGCGCGCTAGGCTTTCTGGCATGAAGTATCGGAACGTTAACATCAGCTCCGTCGCGGCGCTTGTCATGAGCCTTTTAGGTGCGGCGTTCTTTGCTTTGGGGCGGGTCATTTTTGACGTTGGCGGATGGGCCGCATTCTTCTCCATTCCGGCTGGGGATTCATAGCCATTGCGCTTCTTGGACTGTGGTTTATCCCTGTACGCAGCGTGAAGGAGGACGCGGATGCTGGGACGTATAAGGCCTTCGGGTGGCGTGAATCTTGGGCCTTCATCGCGGTGACGGCGTTTCTCTTCCTGACCGGCTTCTTTATGGTCGATTCCGGTGATACGGATGAAAGCGTGAAATCCGCCTTCACTCAGATTGTGGGGCGGTGGGCTTTAGATCTTTCCGCGGTCTTGTTTTGGCTCTGCTGTCTTGGGATGATTGCGTCCTACATCGTGGGCGTAGTTGTGGCGGTGAAAAGGCGGAAGACCGTTGCTGAGGACTCGACGCAGAGATCGGGCCCGGAAAACCTCGGTGAGGATGGCGGCCAGGACGGGCCCTAAATTGCCATTTTCCGGGCCTGCCGATTAATGTTGCTGGGAGCGGATTCGCTGTTTGTATCGTGCGCTAGTTGAATACTGGTGCCCTTAGCAGGCAGGGATACGCGGGGCTATAGCTCAGTCGGTTAGAGCCGCGGACTCATAATCCGCTGGTCCCGGGTTCGAGCCCCGGTGGCCCCACTCTTTGGGATTCTCATCACAAAGTGCCAGCGTACAGGGTGAATCTTTGTAATCTGAAGAAGCCTTAATTCTTCTCTTTCGGAGGTTCTCCCGATGTCTCGCTCTCTTGGTTTGATGGTAACTACTCTGGGCGCTGCCGCACTACTTGTAGGCTGCGGTGGGGGAGGCTCCGATTCTCAACCTACGTCGGAGCCAGCCACGACGACATCGCAGACCACCACTTCCTCTTCTAGCTCGGCTACTTCCACTACTTCTTCTGTCCAGCCTTCTGAAGTAACCCCGCCGCCGACGGAACCGGCGGTGCAGCCAGAGGTAAGTCCCGCGCAGGTAATGGAAGAAACCGTCCAGCAACAAGCCGGATTTTTGGCTCCACCAGCGGACGTTGATGCAAATGTCGATCCTGATGCAGGCGCCTACGTTGAACAGCCGGCTCCGGAAGCACCAGCTGTTGAGGAACAGCAGGCTCCAGCGCCGGCGCCAGCGGCTGCTTACTATCCGAACTGTGCAGCGGTTCGTGCTGCTGGTGCAGCCCCGATCTATGCGGGAGATCCTGGCTACAGCTCCGATCTCGATCGCGACGGTGACGGCGTAGCTTGTGAAAACTAGCTAAACGGCAACTGTTAAGGAGAAGGCATTTGCGCGGCGTCGCCAAGCATGTGCCCTTTCTTGTCGTGCCTGCCTAGTTGATAAATAGTGGCAGCAGGAACGCCATGCCGGTGCTCCAGACAAGGTGGAGCGTGGTGGTAGAAGAACAGGAAATTGGGCGCATCGTGTTCTTGGGTGGGCTGCGTCCTTCGGATGAAGAGCTCTCGGAGCGTCTGCAGGGCGCTATTGGTCCGGATTGGATTCGCCATGAGATTACGCCGATTTCGGTGCGCGATGTGGTCTTCTACCTGGCTAGCGCGGCGGAGCTACCAGCTGATGCGAATCGCACTTTCGATATTGGCGGCCCGGACACTCTGGAATATGCCTTCATGATGAAGGAGTACGCGAAGACGGAAGGCTTGTTGCCGCGCTTGGCGTTCTCCGCGCCGGTGACCACCCCGGAGTTGGCTGCTCGGTGGATTGCTTTGGTGACGCCGATTAAGACGGGCCTGGCGGAGCCGCTCATCGGCAGTCTGCTGCACAATACTGTGGCCAAGGAGCGCGACCTGGAAGAGATAGCCGCCACTACCGCAGCCTCAAACTCCCGAACTGGCAGCCGCCGGCCATCGCGTTCCCAATTGTCTGGACTGCGCTGTATGGGCCGGTGCGCTGACCGCAAGCTCTGCGGATTTAGTTCGTCGCGCCTGGAAGTCCGCACCTGAGCGCGGTGCGTTGCTAGCACCCTATGCGGCATGGACGGGCTTTGCCACCGTGCTCAGTGCGGAGATTGCGCGATTGAATCGCAGACACTAGCACTGCGACTGCGCTAGAGGATTGTGACCCGGCCATGCCAGAACGGCCCGCTATTTACGCTAAATGAGGCGCCGGAGTTGTGATCACCGTCTTTTTCGCAGCCAAGGGTGTCACCAGCGGAACCGATGCTGCAATCGACGTTGTAGGTCTGGCCAGTGGTTGGGCTGGTGACTGTCACGGTCGTTTTCGGGACGGAAGTGACTTGAGGTTTGTATGGACCATAGGTGTAGGTCGCTGCGGTTGCTGCCTTGTAGAGCTCCGCTACATAGGCACAGGAACTCATGCTGCCAGGGCGAACGGTGATGTCTGCGGGGAAGTCGTAGCAGTCGGTTGAAGCGATGGCATCGCCGTTGGGATAGGTGTTGCTGCCAGACTGGGTATCTGGATTTGCGGCAGCCCCGCTAGCGTCTTGGGCGTTGGTGCCCTCACTGCGATTGGCCAGAGTTGGCTGTGGACCTTGATGTCCCTTTGCAGCGTCTTCGCTGGAGGTTGAACGAGCATCGGATTGCGTAGCGCCGGCAGCTTGAGAAAAGGAGGTTTCCGGCAGTGTCTGGGCAGAATCCTCGCTGTTGTTGCTGCAGCCGGTCAGAAGAAGCGTTGCTGCAAAGGACAGGGAAAGTAGGCGAGAAGAGAGTTTGTGCATAGGAGTAATCTAAGCCGATTGCACAGCGCACTGCGGGAAAATGGGGAATCTTCCCCTACGTGCGTTCCTTGCCTAAATTTGGCTTCGCGGAGCGTGTCAAGTTTTTGTGTGGGGTTTGGTTTTCTTAGAGGTATTTATTGAAGCGGTCGGGGTAGGCCACAGCCATTTGGTTGATGGCTTGCTTCCAGCCGGAAACCTTTTCGCCCTCGACAAGTCGGCTCGCTGACGCTGCGGCCCGTTTCCTTTCTTGGCGCGTTGATCAGCGCGTTTGTCTTCAATAGTGCAGATCATCAACCACAGTGTCTTTAGCGCGGATTCGTCGTTGGTAAATTACACTCGATTGCGGGTGGCTTTACGCAGCTCATTGTTAAACGACTCGATAGAGTTCGTCGTTAAACGACTCGATAGAGTTCGTCGTGTAGATGACTTTCCTCGCTGCCGAAGGAAACTGTAAAAACTGCACGAACTGCTCCCACGCGTCCTGCCAGACTTTAACGGACCGGACGTATTTCTAACCCAGCTCAGAGCCTGCAAATTCCTCCAACGTCGCGGCAGCACTGGCCTCATCTGGGGCGGTGTAGATTTCTTCAACGCCGCTGACACTTTCTTCCGGTCCCCGTAGGCTACCCACCGGTTGGCGGCACGTATCAGGTGCACGACACAGGTTTGCACCATGAAACCAGGCGACCGCGTCAGGTAAGCCTTCAGCCCATCACAGCAGACAATTAAGACGTTCTTAACCCCACGGTTCGACAAGTTAGAGCTCACTTGTGCCCAAAACGACACTCCTTCTTCTTTAGCTATCCATAGTCCCAAGATGTGCTTGATTGCTTCGATATCAACGCCGATGGCCATGTAGGCAGACTTGTTGATCACCCAGTGAAGTGCCCCGAGTTTTGTTCCTAGGCATTTGCCTTGATTTCTATTATTTCCTGTGGCGGGATCTGCTTCCAAAAGGGCAAGTCTGCGTCCGTGGTTCGGGCGCTTGCCCGCATCAATATTTTTGTTTTCGTCCCACGCCGCACCCCTGCAGACGCTGGTAGCGTTTATACATACCGCAACCGACAGCCACGGGAGGCCTATTCTATGGACGGCGATGTTACTGTGCTGCTTGTATGCGCCGGGTTAGTGCTTGTCATGGTGCTCTACTGGACCTACTACATTAGGTGCGTGCGGAGGCAACCCAGATCGGAAAAGTGGTACGACGATGTCGACTTTGTAGGCGCAGAAAGTGATGGGGTCCTTTTCATTTATCCTTACTGCTCGCTCATTATGGGCGCTGGCGGCGCCATGGGGTTGGTCGCAAGTGCCAACCCTCCCGAGTTTGTCTACACGGTGCTGAAGGTTCCGCTCGTGGCAGCTTTCGTTGTCGGAGTCATTGGATTTACGGGCGCGGTCGGGGTTCCGCTTCCGTGGCCTTTTGTTCCTCGTTGGGTCGTCGATATCCGCAAAGCAAAGCGTGCCCGAAGGCGTGAGCGCAGACAAGCCAGAAGAAGGGAAAAGGAAGAATAGCTACTGCAGGAAGAGGCCATTTTGTCCAGCGTTCGCGGGGGTGGCAGCGTCACGCTGCTGCGAGCGTTGCATGAATCACCGCATTCACATGAGCAAATGGAATCCGCTCCTGCTCAATGCGCAGCCGGCCCGCAGTGAAGAGAAGGCGGTAGGCGCGCTGCTCTTCGGTGGTGAGGTGGGTAAGGGTGGCGGAGCCGTCGCCGGGGTCGGGGACGGCCAGGTGCTGGAATTTGGTGACGGTGGCGGTGTCCATGAGCAGTGACGTCGTGTGGGGGAAATGGGCGCGCACAGCGTTGAGGATGGCAAAGCCGGCGGCGTCGAGGTCGCCCCAGTAGGTGATGTCGATGCGGCTAAGCCAGTCCAGTGCGTGGAGTTGGTGTGCGGCGGTGCCGGCACCGAGGAGGGCGACGGTGGGAGGGGAGGTGTCCGGAAGCGTGGGCAAAGCCAGGAAGGTTTGTTTGTTCTCCACGATGAGGACGCGGGGAGGGGTATGCGGGAAAAGCGTGGCGGCGTGAGCTAGGGGGATTTCGATATCGCTGAGCGCTGGAGCGTGGTTGAGGTAGCGCAGGCGGATTCGGGCGTCGCTGCGGCGCAGGCCTAAGTCTGTGATGCCAAACGGCGCGAGGAGTGTGAGGAGTAGGCGGCGGTGGGTACCAATCCATTTGCCGTCCACACCTTTGACCGGCACGGCGCGCTCCCACTCGCCGGAGTCAGGGTTGGCGCGCAGCCAGGTCAGGCACGGTTCTAGGCATTTCAGATCATAGGCGCTTAAATCCTTCCATTGGGTATAGCTGCGGCGGACGGTGTGGGCGAAGTCGGGGGAATCGGGAAAGACGGCAGCGATGCTGTGCGCTCGTTCACGGGCGCGGGCGTACTCGAGGTTAAGGCCCGCGGCGGTGGCGATGCGTTCGGCACCGTTGATTGTGATGCGAGCCGGTATGTTGTTCGTGCCCAGGCCCGCGCGCGACCAATTGCGGGACTCGTAGATGACGTCCTCCTGGTGGGGCCAGCGCTGCCAGGCACGGATGAAGCCCTGCGTGGCGTCGATATCGCGGGCGGCAGCAGTGGCAGTGGGCGGGTGCAGGGGCCAGTCGACGCGCACAGAATCCGGGTCAGCCAGTGCTTCGGCAAAGTGATTGCGCAGGTATTTTGACGCGTGTGCTTGCAGGTCTTTAGGGCTGCGCATAGTCGGGGTCCTGGTAGGTGGAGGCGTCGATAAGCGAATAGCCCGTGCGCGCCCGCGGGCGGCCATTGATGATGGGCTCATCGTACTTGACCACAATCGTGCCATCCACGTAAGGAGACAGCGTCTGGATGAGCTTGAAAGGCGTGACCAGAATCATGTGGAAACCAAAAGACGTAAAGACGGACATGGCAGTGCGGGTAAAGGTGGGATCGGCGCGGTCAAAGGCCTCATCCAGAATGATGGAACCATAGGTGGGCACGTCTTGGTCCGGCTCCGCCAGCCGGAAGCGCAGGGCCGCAGCCAGGCAGAAGAAGACGAGCTTTTGCGCTTGGCCGCCAGACAGCGAGGCGGAATCCTGATAGGTATTGGCTGTCGTTCCGTCGGGGTACAACTCACGGCCGATAAAGCTCACGTGCCGGCGGGTATCTAGCACCACGTTGCGCCAGCGGAGATCCTCTGGCTGGCTCGAGCCCAAACGGCTCAAGATCTTGTCCAACGCGTGGTAGCGCGCAAGGGCAGCCTCTGTATCATCGGAGCCGAATTCGCCCAAGCTGTGGGAGGTGGCGGCATCAAGATCCCGCTGGAAATCCTGGACCACCTGGCCGCGAGCATCCTTGACGTCGATGCGCAGGGTGCGCTCACCGTTGAAGGGAGAGCGCTCCAGGGACTTGTTGATGAATTCCATGCGCCTCTCAATATCACTGCGAGCACGGCGCAGGTCTGTGGTGAGGTGGGAGAGGTTTCGCACGGTGGAGCCGTTGAGAAGCTCGAGGAAGCGGGCGCGGAAATCCGCCAGGCGGTCGGCGCGTAGGAACTTGAGCTTCTCGATGCCCTCGCCAGCGAAGCTCGCCTGCGGCTCAAGGTCCGCGGCCTCCGCCGGCCACTGGGCCAGATATGTGTGGAGGACAGAGACAATTTTGGCGTTGGCGTCTTCGATGCGCCGCGTGGCGGTGCGGGCGGTGTTCTGAAGACTAGCCTGCACCTCATCGCGCCGGGCATCGATGTCATCAATGGTGAGCTTGCGCTTGCCCTTGTGCAGGGCATCTTCGACTGCTTTCGCGATGTCCTGGTCCTCGATGGCGGGCACAATACCGATGCTACGGCGGCGCTCGGTTGAGCGCTCAAGCTCGCCTTCGACGTTGCCCAGGTTCTTCTGGGCGGCGTTCAGCCTGGCGCGTGCGGCCTTGAGCTTGGCCTTGGCTTGCTCGTGGGCTGCGGCGAGGGCTTGGGCCTCCGGGGAGGAGGCCAGCGAGTCATACTGCTCCTGCAGATCCTGCCGGTGAGCCTCGGCGGAGGCGGTGTCGATATCCTGGAAGGAGGTTTCCAGCACCTGCTGGGCTTTATCGCGCTGGGAGCGCAGAACGTCCATCTTCCGGTTGAGGTTCTGGACCTGCTTGGCCGTGGCACGAGCAGTGGCCTTGGCCTGCGTGAGCTGGGCGCGTAAGAGCTCAATCTTGGCGGTGTTGGTGGAACCCACCCGGTACCAGGTAGTGCCACTAAAACGCTTGCGGTCATCCTTGATGAAGCGGGTTGAGCCGTCTTTATCCTTGGGGCGGCTTTCCAGGCCATCGCGCGTTACCGCCGGGGTGGTGGTGACATGGTCCAGTTCCGCAACCGAGTCCACACACTCGTAGTTGAAGCGGCGCGAAATATGTTGGCGAATCCAGTGCGCCATGGCGTGGTCTTGGAATTCCAGTTTGTGGATAAGCTGCCGCGGGCTGTGCGCGGAGGCCTGCGGTGATGCAAACTCCGGAATGGTGCGGTACTCCAAACGGGTGCCCACGTTGCGCGAATTGACCCACTGGTTGATGGTGTCGCGGGCAGCTTCAGGAACGAGCAGGGTGGCGGCAAAGCCGTGGAGGAGCTTTTGAATCACCGGCTCCCATTCGGCCTGCTGCGGGCTGATATCGATGAGCTCGCCGGCGAAGGGAAGCTCGGATTCGGCATAGCCGGTATCGCGAGCCAGCTGCGCGCGCAGTTCAACTAGAGCCTTGTCGATGTTGGTGCGCCGCGAGCTAAATGAGCGCAGCTCGCTATCGAGCGCGGCACAGGCGGTGGCAGCGTCCCGGGCGGCCACGCCAGCTTCTTGTTGCTCGTTGATGAGGTTGGCGAAGTCAACCTTAAAATCTGCGATGCGCAGCTTCGCGGTGGCCTGCAGCTCGGCGAAGCCGTGTGGACTGAACTCGTAATCATCAGTCCACGCTCCAGCGGCCGCAGCCAACCGTTGGAATTCCTTCGTGCGGTGCTCAATTTCTTTGTCCGCAGTTTCTATCTTGGCGCTTAAGGCATCGAGCTCGCCAGCGCTGAGCTGGGTAACAGCCACCGCGGCCAGGCGCTCGGCATCATCCAGGTGTGCGACCTCAGCGTTGAGGGTCTCCGACTGCGACTGGGCCTCCGATAGCTGTGCTGTGAGCGCACGGATGCGGAAGTCTAGTTCCTCTGCCACCAGGCGGGCGCGTACGGCCGGCAGCGCCTCACTCATCGCCTCTGCTTTCTCCTTATCCGCTTCAGCACTAGACCGCTGAGAGTGAAGTTGGGGCAGCGGCCCGAGCGTATCAATCTGCGCCTTGACGTCCTCAACCCGCAGGTAGGCCTGGCGCAAATCCTCAAACTGTTCCACGGCCTCATCCGCTCTGGTGAAGGTATCCGGCACATCCAGCATGTAATCCCTAAAGAGCTGGTCCAGGCTGGACAGGGACTTCGCGGATTGAGTGCGGTGAAGAAGAAGCTGGCCCTCCACATTCTTAATCCCCAAGCGTTTGCGGAAGCGGTCCGCAAACGTGGCATAGGTCGGCGTAAAGAACGCGCCGGGGCCCTTATACAGGGCCCTGATCTTGCGGCTATCCAAGCTGCGGGTGAGCAAGGGGCTGAGCTTATCGATGTCCTCATCGCCCGGCACCAGCCCATACAACTTCTTGATCTGGCCTACGGAGTTCTCACCGCCGTTGAGGCGAAAAATGGCGATGAGGGTGTGCTGCTTGCCCTGGCCATTGTCGTAAGTCAACGCCACCACTGAGTTGGTCGCACTTTCACGCAGGTATTCCGGGGTAATCTCACCAGTCTGTGTATTCTCCTGCTGCCGCCACGCTCCGCGCACGTAGGAGACCAAGTTACGGCCGTTGTGCCGACCGAGGTCTTGCTGCGAGGCGGCGTTGAACTTCACGTGATTCTGGGGGACAAGGACGGCTGACATGGCATCCAGCAGTGTGGATTTACCTGATCCTGAGCCACCCGTAATGAGGAAACCTTTCCGCGCTACCGGGATGGAAAAATAGCCATGGAAGGTGCCCCAGTTAATCAGCTGGATGCGGCTGATGCGATACTGGCCTGGGTAAAGCTCCGTGTGCTTAGTCATCTGAGGTGTCCTCCTCGGTATCCTCGGCTCGCGCCAGGCGGGCGTATTCATCCCGGATGGCGGTGACCGTGGAGGCATCGAAAAGCTGGCGCAGCACCGGCGAGACCTCCAACCGGCCTTCTGTCTCCGTGGTGCTGAGCAGGGAATAGTCATTCTGGATGCGCTTAATAGCCGCGTTGAAGCGCTTGGTGAATCCGGCCTCGTCGCGGTTATCCACCGCGCGGACATAGCCGATGCTCTCCCGGAGATCTTCTACGTCCACGATGACGCGCTCGCCGGGCAGAGCCAGCCCCAGCTCCTGGCGCAGGTTCAACAAGATAGCGGTATCGATGTGCTTGAGCTTGTCCGTGCGCAGCACCTGCGGGATGCTCAGGCTGTCTTCTTCCACCATGCGGGTAAAGGCAAAGCCCTCGGTCTCATCGATGACGAGCTCCAAAAATACCTCGTGCAGCCTGGCACGCAGATTTTCTTCGTCAGAGATAATTGCTGACCACAGCACTGGTTCCTTCTGCACGCGGATAAGTGGTCCTTGGAGCAGCTGCACTAAGGCGCGGCGCGAGTGGTAAGTCAACGTTCCTTTGTCGTGCTCCCATAGCGGGGGCTCGTGCGTAGAATCCACGCGGGGGCTGTTGGCGGTGGTCACTGAAGCTCCTCAACGGTTGTGTGATCGAAATACATAGTGGGAATCTGTGCGGCACGTACAGCACCGTCTTCTTCAGTCCACGTGATTTTTTCTTGCGACTCCCGTACAGCAGGCAGCGGATGTTGATCAGCAATATGGACCAATCCCACCACGCTGGCTAGGCCTTGTGTTGGGGGATGAGCTTGCAATACCTGCGCAATGGTGCACGGGCCAGAGTCGCTCACTGTCTGCCGAATCGCCTCGTGCAACTCCTCAAAGTCGATCTCGGACTCGCGTACCAGCTCATAAAGGGCGTGTGCGTCGTCCTCGCCCGGTTGGTAGGCCACGGGTGCTTCCTCCACGACCTCCCGTCCAGGGTTAGCCAGACGAATGCGGGAGACCGAGTGAATAGACATGCCGATGCGCTGTAGCGGCGTGTCCATCCGGTGGAAGGCCTTGAGTTCTGAGCCTTGCGCGGCATCAATAGCCATGCCGCGGGCTTCTCGCAGCAGCTCAATCATGCGCCGGTCCTCCGCGAACTGCTCCGAGGACACGTAGTGGCGCAGACTCCGTGCCAAGCCCGTCATGGTCTGGTTGACCTCAAAGCTGGTTTCTTCCATATCGCGAAAGAGACGACGCAGCTGCCGTCTTCTCTCCGGTGCCACATCTTGGCCCGCTTCACTATCGAGCACCTGTTCAATCCACTGGTCCAACCAGACGCTGCGTTCCCTATCCATAAGGAGGGAATAAAAGCCTTGGAAGCTGCGGCCCGCATCTGATTCTGCGATGTGGTCTACGCCGTTGAAGATCTCCTCCAACACATCACCGCGGTAGCCTTCCGGATCCAAAAGCTGCCGGCGCAGCTGGTGGTTGAGCGCTTCAAGATCGTGGCGAACTCTGGCGAAATCGCTCGGCACCGCCATAGCCATATTGAGCACATCCTGGACTCGTTCCTCAGTCTCGGCGGCGGTGAGCCTTTCAAACTGACCCAGCTGTGCTTTTTCAATCTCGCGGTCAATGCGCGCGCGTTCTGCCTCCAAACTGGCCACGCGGCTGGCGATGTCCTCATTGGTATCCCGCGCCAACCTCTGCAGAGCCGAGCTAATGGATTCAACACGCGAGGCCGTCACCGTGGTCACCGGTTGTTCCCAGCGCTCAATGGCTTCCAACGCGGATAGGGCTTCCTCGCTGGGCTCGAGTGTTTCACCACGCGAACTCCTTCCGGATTTACGCACTAGCCAACCGGCCTTGACCCAGTCATTGCAATAGTTTTGTGGGGTGCGCGGCATGGGAAACTCGCTGGCAATCACTTCGAAATCGGTGACCATGAGCTCATAGACTTCCGCCGCCGGACGCGCCCGGGTGCCGCGTGGAAAGTACTCCGCAATCAGCGCCAGAATCACCGGCGCATTATCCGCGGCGAGGAGCCGAATCGCGGCGGAATCATGCATCAAGCGCCGGAGTGACAAAGCGCGTGCTTCAACAGACATGACTCGATTCTGACAGGTGGGACGGACATATGCAGGGAAATATGGCTCAATAGTTCGAACAACACCCTGCCATGATAAGGGTCCACTTGTGAGTGAAAAGCGCGAGGCATTGAAAGTTCTCGCGCGTCAGTAGACCACCTTCTTAGTCCTGTGCAACACCAACGTTGACTTCGATGTTGCCGCGGGTGGCCTTGGAGTAAGGGCACATCTGGTGTGCGGCGTCGGCAAGCTCCTGTGCCTTGGCGTCCTCAACACCTGGGATGGTGACCTCGAGGTCGACGCCGAGGTAGAAGCCCTCGTCGTTCTTGCCCAAGTTAACGCGGGCACCGACGGTGGAATTCTCGGCATCTACGCCCTTGTCCTTGGCCACTGCCTTGAGCGCGGAGTGGTAGCAGGCGGCGTAACCGGCAGCGAAAAGCTGCTCGGGGTTGGCGCCCTCACCGCTGCCGCCCATTTCCTTTGGAGCGGTCATGGTGAAATCCAGATCGGAATCCTTAACTACAGCTCGGCCGTCGCGGCCTGCGCCGGTGGAGAGCGCTTCGGTGCTATAAACGGCGTCCATAATGACTCCTTTTCTATCGGGTCTTTGTACGTCCGCCGATTGTACGCAAGAACGCTAGTCTGAAAACCTGGGGCACTTCACGTAGTGGATGTTGAGTTTGCTGGGCACGGCAGTCAGGTCGAAAAACTTCCATAAGTGTGAGAGGTGTGCGCCGGAACCTGTCTAATCCTCGAAGAGGGGGTTCAATTCGACCTCGGGGTGGTGCGCTCGATGCGAATACGCCAGGGGATCTTACCGAGTGCTTCGTTGTAGGTGTCGACGACGCCGTCGCCGGCGCGTTCGGCGGTGCGTTTGATGGCGTCGCTCCAGCCGGTCGACTCTATGGACTCGCGGGTGTAGGCGTCGATTCCGGCGACGGTAGCAAACTCATTGAGCTGGTGGACGAGGCGGTTGCCCGCTTCGGCGGCCTTGGTATTGCCGCCGAGGCGGAGGACGAGTTGAAGATCCTTGAACGTGGCGGAGTCGTTGGCTTTGTCGGCGATGGCGTTAAGAGCGTTGATGATGCGTTCCTCACGCTTGGCCTTTGCTTCGGCGATGCCCTGGCGGTGTTGCTCGAGGTGGTCGGGTTCGCTGGCGGCGACGCGGTTGAGCTCGAGAATATTCAGCTGATTTTGGAGAACCATGACTCGGGCAAGCTGGAAAATCCAGTACGTGGCGTTTTCCTCGGCCTCAGTGAAAGCCTGGTAGGCCTTCTTGGGATTGGTGGCCTTCTTCGCAATTTCCTTGGCTACTTCGTCGAGTTCTCCAATGATCTGTCCCTGAAGCCGTTTGAGGTCGACATCGAGGTCATCGACCTTGCTCCACGTCACGGCGCCGACTTCGCCGGTCTTTTGGAGCAGACTGAACGCCTCTTCGATGGCCTCAGTGAAGCCGTTGATATCGCCGTTTACTTCGGTCTTGCGTTGCTGGATGAGCTTCTGGACGTTCTCGGAGACTTCTTCGAGGTAGTCGAGCACCTGGTCCATTTGTGCTTGTGCAGCGCTTTCTTCGAGGATGGCGGCGACCGCGAGAGGAGCCGCTGGTGTGGCGAGAAGTGCGGTGTTTTCGAACTTCAGGTGCTTGACGATGGACCCGGCATTTCCTTTGGCGCCGGGGAGGTCGCCGACGCGGAGGACACCCGCGCGGATCTTTTCGGCGGCTACCTTGTTCTCTTTGAGGAATTGCGCACTGTCCTTTGAGAGTTTGAGGTAGCGGCCGCTGTTTTCTTGGAATTGGCTCAGCGTGCGGGCGGACTTGCTCAGGTTATGCGCCACCTTCGGGGCGACGCGAGCGAGCTTCTCCTGAGGAGAAGACTCATCGAGTCGTGTCAGAGCGGATTCAGAGCCGAGGAACATGAGTGAGTCCCCGTGGAGGATGACCTGGAGTTCGGCGTCGCTCGCGCCAGGATTCTGGGGAAGTGCGGAACTTGGTGAATCAGACATGGGTAAGGTTCCTCGGTGCGTGAGACTTTTTAAGGGGATGTATGTAGCTTACTGGAGCTGTGCGCCTGGATACTAAGTTGTCGGAAGTAAACTCGCGGGCCTTGTTCGCCGTTTCGGCGATGTCCGTGTGGAGCGCGGTCGGCACGATTCGTTGAGGGACACCCCGGTGAACGTGCAGCCAAGGTGGTGGAGGCGAAGCGCCGCGCTATCGGCGTCGGCAGTGCAGACTGCAGCCTGGATGGGATCGGGGGCTTGAGGGACCGGTTGGTGTGGCAGGATGAAGTAAGCGTGACGGTCGCACACATGGTGGGGCGCGTCGGGTCGAGCGGCGCGGGACGCCTAAGCCTTTCAGGGTGCGGCAGGCAGAAGACTCGGAGGCGAAGGCGGCGATTGCGCGGGCGGCATCGGAGTTAATTGGAGATGACGACGCGGTCATTTTTGACAACGGCACGACGGCGCAAGCCATTGCACAGCGGCTGGCTGGCCGGCCCATTACGGCGATATCGAGGATCTGCATCAGCTGGTCACGACCACGGACGCGCCAGCGGAGCTCCTCGCGCAGATTCGCGACCTTGGGGTGCAGGTCATTACTGTGCCCGCGGGTAAGTAAGGCTTAGTAGTAGGAGCCTTCCTCGTTCGTGACCTCGCGGTCGGCGCCGATCTTTTGCAGGTACATGCGGCGGTGTAAGCGGATGGCGGCGCGGGCGGCCATGGCGAGGCTGTCCAGGAGGAAGAAGACGGTTCCTACCTTGGTGAGGCTGAACAAGAAGAGGAGGGAACCTGCGATAAAGACCACGGAGATGGAGACATCGACGGCGATGGAGGCCGTCTCAAAGCGGTTGCGGATAACGAATTCGTTGTGGTGGGGTGTCGCGTCACTTTGCTTTACACTTTCCCATCTTACCGGTAGTGTCACTTACGACAGATAGTGTAGTGAGATTGCTACACACTATGTTGTGTTGAAGCAGAGGTTGACCATGCGTATTCTCCAGGACGAAAAGCTGACTCCTCAGCAGCTGGAGGAGTTTGATGCGCTTGCGAAAGCGAGCGAATCGCCGGTTGTACGTACTCTTATGCAGAACATCGCAGAGGTGCTTCGTAACGGTGGCAATTTGCTGAGTGCAGAGGAAGATGCTGCGTTGTCGCCGAATGAAGCAGCTAAGCAGCTCGGCATGAGCCGTACATTTCTCAATCGCCTCCTTGATCAGGGAAAAATCCCCTACTTTAAGGTGGGGACGCATCGACGCATCCGTGTAGTCGATCTCGCTCTATTCGAGCAGCAGCGCGATTCGGATCGTATTGAATTGGCACAGCGTCTGGCACGCCAGCAGCAAACCACGCGTGCAGTAGACGCGACGATTGCGGACTTGCTCTAGTTTTGGTTCTGCGGTACGAAAAGGGCTATGCATAGTAGGCGCGGGCGTCCCACGCTTCGAGTGCTTAAAGAGGACTTGAGGGACGGATGGCAAGAACCGTTCGTCATGCGTGCGGTGGGTGATGAGCGTTACGAAGATTTGTTGCCGTTAAGCGAGCTTGCACATCCTATCGTAAGGAAGACCGCTGATTCCTTCACCGACACCGCAGCCGCCGATAACTACGTGGGAGCTATTGGGAGTGCTGTCTCCATTCGTCTGCTAGAGATTAAGCAGTCCCAGTGGCGAGGCGGGGTGTGGACCGATCCTGAAACTGGAGTACGCTGGCTGGTTGCTGCAGGACTTGCAAAAGGCGGTCATGAGGACAATGACGATTTCTATAAATTTGTGGAGCGTGAGGAACACAACGGTACTATTACTCGGCTATTGCCGACAGAAGACGATAAACGCTTGCTGAAGTTGGAGACGGCGGCGCGTATTCGTACGGAGTGGGAACTCAATATCCAGCGTGAGGTGCTGGCTGCGTTGCAGGAGATTCGCGGCGGTGGGGCAGCGCGCTTTGACGTAAACCATCCGCTAGCACGATTGGGTAGGTTCGCTACCATCGAGTTATACGTGGAATTGGTGCGGGGCGAGGACCGCATTGCCACAGATGAAGTCATCGTTGAGTTCTTTCCGCAGCGTGGAGTCAACTTCAGCGAGGAGCTCTACTGGCAGCTCATCGTTCGTGTATTAGCTTCGGTCTACCCGCCCGCACAGGGCTGGGATTGTGCTGGGGACGAGTTTCACCAAATGGAAGAATCGGGGAGTCTCGACAAGCGCATTTCCGAGCTAGAAACGCATGATGTGAAGCGCACCCTCGCGGAGGTTGAGCTCGGAGCCGTCGCACACTTCACCCACCGTGAACATTTAGCAAGCAAGATCATAGATGGGACTGGTGTGCGTTCCTTGTGCGGAGTCTATTTTGTTCCCGCACAAGACGCAGACTCGTTGCCAACATGTCCGCAGTGCGACGTGCTGTATGCTGCATTGCCGAAGCTACCCTTGGGCGATTAGCGGCGAAAATGTCACTCTCCGTAGTGCATTCGGTGTCTCAGCTACTTGCGTTCCTGGGGGGAGGACCGTTCCTTCGTAGTGAACCGCATTGTGGATGAATTTGAAACTACCCCGCGGCGGCAGGGATTTACTGCGCCGCGGGGTGGCTATCTGAAGAAGAAGTACTTTCGTGCTTTGTCTGACTTTCTGCCGCTTTAGCGGTCGGCGGTCAGGGTGATGCCGTTGGTCTCGGCGGTCTGCTGCAGTGCAGTGAGAGCCTTGGCGTCCTTTTGCAGGTCGTAGGTCTCAGCGAAGCCAACATGGACGTGAGTTGAATCGTTGACGTCCAGCTCGAACAGCTTGTGGCCGGCTTCCTGCTCCAGCTGTGCGGCCTTGTGCTTCAAGGCGTTGATGCCGGTTGGCAGGTTCTCCTTGTTCGAGTCGGTGTTTTCACCGGCGTTGTCGCCAGCTTCGGCCTGCCCGTCGGTAGTGGCGGCCTGTGCCTGGGCGTCGGTGTTACCGCCGAGGAGCTCAGAGAAGTCCGGGCGGTTGCCGCCGAGCAGGGAGCTGCCTAGCTGCAGGAGGGCAGCAGGGTCGGCAGAGGACAGCTGGTTCAGCGGGGTGTCCGCGTCGATGCCTGCGGTGTTAGCAGTGCCAGTGGCATCGGAGTCTGCAGCCGGATTTGTTGCGGCGCCGTCGGCAGCCGGCGCGGTTGCGGTGGTGCCGGTGGTGGTGGCGGCAGCCGGGTTTGTTACGGCGCCGTCGGCAGCGGTGGTCTCAGCGGCGGTGGCGTTGGCGGCACCGGCGATTACGACTGCGGGAAGTGCGGCGGCAATGGTTGCGCGGCGCAGGGCGTTCATGGAACGCATAGGATAAATCCTTTCTATCGTTGCGGTCTTTCGGACCACGGGTGATGTTAGGAAGCGTTTCTGTGGCGAAGCTGGCTTCTAGCTGTCGGCTTATTGCAAAGCAGACTCGATTGCTTTCAGGGATTCCTTGATGTGCGGGATGGTGCCTGCCACATGCGAGCCGGCATCGTTCGGGATGAAGGTGACGTTGCCGCCGCGCTCAGACCACTCCTTGGCCAGCTGCTCAGCAGTGGAGAAAGGAATCACATCGTCGCCGCGGCCGTGGGTGATGACCACCGGGATGGATGGGGCGTCGTAGCCAATGTGCTGGTCGGCCAGGATCTTGTCGTAAGGTGCCTCAGCGATGAACTCGTCGACGTTCTTGCCGTCGATGCTGACGTCTTCAATCTTCTTGCCCGCGAAGCTGGTCAGACCCAGGGTGCAGGAGTTGGTGGCGTTCTGCAGGACGGTCTTGCCCTCCTCATTGAGGTGGGAGTACAGGTCCACGTCGTAGGAGTTGCTCAGCCCCAGTAGAGCGAAGGACTCGAAGAGGAAGTAAAGCGTGCCGTCGAGAGCCGGCGGCAGCAAGGTCAGATCCGCAGGAGCGGCGCCGACGGTGGCGAGCTTGACGTTGAGCTCCGGGGCGTAGTCGTTGTAAAGCTCAGCGGCAGCAGCGGCGGCGCCACCACCCTGCGAGTAACCGTTGATGATGACCGGGTTATCGGCGTTGATATCCCAGCCTTCTAGCTGGCGGGCAGCGCGGGCGCTATCGAGCACGGCGTGTGCCTGCGAGACACGGTCCATGTAGGTATGCATGCCCGGGGTGCCCAGACCCTCGTAATCGGTGACCACGACTGCGTAGCCCTTCTTCAGGTACTGCTCAAAGAAGAACTGCTCGTAGTCACCCACGCCGTCGGCAATCTTGCGCGAAGGTGCGCAGCGGTCGGCCACACCCTGGGTGCCCGGTGCGAAGGCGATGAGCGGGCGCGGACCGTTGCCGGTCCACTCCGCCTTCGGCTCAATCACGATGCCGCTGACCGGAATCTTCTCACCCTTGCGGTTGGTGGAGGAGTATAGGATGCGCTGTGCCTTGTACGGGCCCACGTTGGTAATGCCCAGCGTGTTGGCGGGATTGCGCACGGCATCGGAGCGGAAGAGCTGGCCTGGCTCAGAGCCTTCGAGCTCGACTGGGTCGTGGTAGAAGGCCTTGTACTCGTCGCCGACCTTGTTATCGGAGGGGGCTGCGGCGTCGGTGCTTGGCGCGGCGTCGTCAAGCTCCTTGGCGTCGGTTGCGATGTCGGAGGCCTCAGCCGGGCTCTCGTCAGCGACTGGATCTTCGAGGGCCTTTTCAATGAGGGCGCTTTCAGGCAGCTCGGTGTTCGGAGCATCGGCAGCGACGGCGGCGGGGCAGATGCTGAAGGTCAGGCAAGCAGAAGCAAGCAGTGGCAGGTAGGTGCGCAGTGATTTTTGCACGGTAACGTCCTTTCTAGAGATCGGAGGAGTCTTAGTGTTTGTCTGGCTACGCCGTTAGGGGGCGGGGAGAGCGCTGCGCGGTGGAGCTGACACCGATTATTATTGGTTTAATTTTGCTAACTAACAATGGGGAAATGAATTTAATCCGTTTGTACAGGCCCGTATAGGGGTGTACGCCGTTAGCATTACGTTTCTGAGCGGGCGTGCTTGAATGGAATCATGATTGACGCGCGCGATAGGCAGGCCCTGGATGTGGCCAAGCTGTACTACAACTCGCACCTATCCCAAGC
This sequence comes from Corynebacterium sp. HMSC071F07, assembly GCF_001810285.1. NCBI lineage: Bacteria > Bacillati > Actinomycetota > Actinomycetes > Mycobacteriales > Corynebacteriaceae > Corynebacterium > Corynebacterium sp. HMSC071F07. Next base: position 56,406 of record NZ_KV800709.1, on the reverse strand, counting down.
GGAGGTAGCGCAGTGTCTGGGTATTTCGCGCCCCACGGTCTCCAAGCTTTTGCAGCACGCGCATGACCAAGGCTTCGTGGTCATCAGCATTAACGATCCGCGCGAGCGCTCCGATGAGCTGGTGCGTGAGCTAAAGGAGCGCTTCGCTCTTGCCGACGCCCGCGTGGTCACCACCCCACGCGGCGGCAACCTCATGCAGGACTTGGGCGCGGCCGGCGCCGCGCTGCTAGAAGAGCTCGTCCACGACGGCTCCAGCGTCGGCGTGTCCTGGGGCCAGACCATGTCCGCCGTGGCGGAGCACCTGCGCCAGCTGCCTCTCGAAGGGGTAAAGGGGGTGCAGCTAAAGGGCGGGCACTCGCACACGCAGCGCTCCACCAAGGACTTTGCCACCCTCCAGGGCTTTGCCCGCGCGTTTAATGCGGAGACCTTTATGCTGCCGCTGCCTGTCATTTTCGATTCGGCCGAGACGAAGCAATGGGTGGAAAAAGATCGCCACATTGCCCACATCGTGGAGATGGGCTCTCATGTCGACGTCGCGGTGTTCACGGTGGGCGCGGCCGCGCGCGAGTCTTTGGCGCTGAACCTGGGCTATCTCAGCGAAGAAGAAACGCAGCTTATCTTGGAGCGCGCGGTGGGGGATGTCTGCTCCCGCTTCTTTGACACTGAAGGCCGCGTGGCCGTGCCCGAGGTGGACGCGCGAACGGTGAGCATTACTTTCGACGCCCTGGCGGCGCGGCCGGCACGCGTCCTCGTTGCCGGCGGGCCGGAAAAGGCCGGCGCCATCCGGGTAGTACTCGAGCAAGGATTGGCCACGCATTTGGTCATCGATCACAACACGGCGCAGCGCGTTCTGACAGGGGAGTGAGCCGTATCATAAAGGTGAACAAATGTAAATAGCGTCATTGACATTTGTGCTGGCTGGAGTAGGGTAATGCCTGAAAGTCATTATCCTTCCGATAGGAGTTCACCGTGTCTGAAGCCGCACACGCAAACGAATTTTCCACCGAAATCGCCACCCCGCACATCAACCCCAAGGGCGCGGAAATCGCAGAGACCATCCTGCTGCCAGGTGACCCACTGCGTGCAAAGTTCATCGCCGATACCTTCCTAGAGGACGTCGTCCAGTTCAACGAAGTCCGCAACATTCTCGGATTCACCGGCACCTACCAGGGCCACCGCGTCTCCGTCATGGGCACCGGCATGGGCATGCCTTCCATCGGCATCTACTCCTGGGAGCTCATCCACAACTACGGCGTGAAGAACCTCATCCGCGTCGGCTCCATCGGCGCGCTGCAGGAGGACATCGACCTGCACGACGTCATCGTCGCCTCCGCCGCTTCCACTGACTCCAACTTCCTGAGCCAGTACAACCTGCCGGGCCAGTACTCTCCGACGGCTTCGTGGAAGCTGCTCAAGGGCCTTGTCGATGAGGCAGAAAAGCAGGATGCCCACATCCACGTCGGCAATGTCTTGAGCTCCGATGTCTTCTACAACTTCGACCAGACCGTCAATGACCGTTGGGCACACATGGGCGTGCTCGGCGTCGAGATGGAATCCGCTGCGCTTTATGCCACCGCTGCCGAGGCAGGCGTGAACGCCCTCGGCCTGTTCACCGTCTCTGACAACATTGCTGCCGATACCCACCTTTCGGCTGAGGAGCGCCAGACCGCATTCCACACCATGATGAAGCTCGCACTGCCACTGGCAGGCCTGGACTAGGAAGGATGGCTTAAAAAGCCATGTCAAAAGCTACAAACGCTAAGCCATCGGGCGTCGTAAAGCGCGGCGTCGATGCAGCCCTCAACCCTAAGGCAGCCGTACCGGTGCTGCTATTCTGCTTCGTCTTTTCCCTCGTGGTGGATAATGGTTTTAAGACCATGACCATGCCGATTGCGCAAGGCTTGGGCATTGATGACAACACCGCCTCGCTGCAGGCATCCCTTGCCGGCGTCATCATCGGCATCGGCGCCGTCGTCTACGCGGCGCTGGCGGACTCCGTGTCCATCCGCAAGCTCATGATCACCGGTGTGCTCCTCGTGGCCGTCGGCTCGATTATTGGTTTCGTGGGCTCAGGCTCTTGGCCCATCGTGCTGGCCGCCCGCCTAATCCAGACCACCGGCCTGGCCGCCGCGGAAACCTTGTACGTCATCTACGTGACCAAGCACCTATCTGAAGCAGACCAAAAGACCTACCTCGGCTTTTCCACCGCCGCCTTCCAAGCTGGCCTGCTGATTGGCGCGCTGACCTCCGGCTTTATCTCCACCTACATCTCGTGGACCGCGATGTTCCTCGTGCCGCTCATCCTCGTGCTGTGCATCCCGGCCATCCACAAGATGGTGCCCGAGGACGAAGCAGTGGAGTCAAACCTGGACGTGCTCGGCCTTATCCTGGTGGGACTTTTCGCCACCGCGCTGACCATGTTCATGCAGGCGTTCAACTGGAAGTGGCTCCTCCTGGCCGTCGTGGCAGTGATTGGATTTACGCTGCACATCCGCTCCGCTAAGGCGCCCGTGGTGCGCCCGGAATTCTTCACCAACGGCCGCTACGTGTGGGCAATCACCCTGGTGTTCTTCATCTACTCCACGCAGCTGGGCTACATCTTCTTGTTGCCATTTGCGGCCAACGAGCTGCACGGCATGAGCATTGACCGCGCCAGCCTGCTGATGATTCCGGGCTACATCTGCGCCATCTTGGTCGGTGTCTTCTCCGGCAAGATCGGCAAAGTCCTGAACTCCCGCCAGACTATCTACACCGCAATTGTCATGATCGTCGGCTCCCTGGCCGTAGCCGCTCTCTTCGTGCAGGAGCACGTCGCCGTGCTGGCCGTGACCATCGTGACCTTCGCTTCTGGCTTCGCGCTGATGTATGCACCGCTGGTCAACACTGCGCTGCAAAATATCCCGGCCGCGAAGTCCGGCATTGCCATCGGCTTCTACAACCTGACCATCAACATCGCCATCCCGCTCGGCATCGCGTACACCGCAAAGCTCATTGACGTAAGCGATGGCTTCAACCTCGCCCTCGGCGTGCTGACCGCCGTTGGCGCATGTGGCGCCGTCCTCTACGTCGTGGCCGACCGCATCATGGCCCGCAAGGCGCGAGATGTTTCTCGCGCGAAATCTGTAGATGCTTCCGAAACACTCGCTTAAAGGAGAAGAAATGTCATCCAACGTCGCATCCATGATCGACCACACCCTGCTCAAGCCGGAAGCCACCGCGCAGGACGTCGCCGCACTCATCGAGGAAGCCCAGCGCCTGGGCACCTACTCGGTGTGCATTTCCCCGTCCCAGCTGCCGGTCGAGGTTCCCGAGGGTCTACACGTGGCAACCGTGGTGGGCTTTCCCTCCGGCGCGGTCAAGCCGGAGATCAAGGCCGCCGAGGCAGGCCTTGCCGTGGACAATGGCGCCGAAGAAATCGACATGGTCATCAACATCGCGCTGGCCATTGAGGGCCGCTTCGACGCACTCGAGGAAGAGATCCGCACCGTGCGCAGCGCCTGCCAGGGCAAGGTCTTGAAGGTCATCATCGAGTCCGCCGCGCTTTCCGACGACGCGATTGTCGCCGCCTGCCGCGCCGCCGAGGCTGCCAGCGCTGACTTCGTCAAGACCTCCACCGGCTTCCACCCAGCCGGCGGCGCCAGCGTTCACGCAGTAAAGCTCATGGCAGATACCGTGGGCGGCCGTCTCGGCGTGAAGGCCTCCGGCGGCATCCGTACTGGCGCGGACGCGCAGGCGATGATCGACGCCGGCGCCACCCGCCTCGGCCTGTCTTCCTCCGCCGCGGTGCTGGCGGACCTAGAAAACTAGTGGCTTAGAAGCTGAATCGAGGAAACAATGTCACTTGTTGAATACGCTCGCACGTGGGCCGAACACGACCCAGACCCGTTAACCCGTGACGAGGTCTTGGGCTGGATTGAAGCTGGCGACGAAGCCGCGCTGTCCGGCGCCTTCGCCGGCCCGCTGGCCTTCGGCACCGCCGGACTGCGCGCCGCCGTTGGGGCAGGCGAGTCCCGCATGAACCGTGCCGTGGTCATCCGCACCACCTATGGTTTGGTTTCGTGGCTAAAACAGCAGGTTGAAAACCCAGTCGTGGTCATCGGCTGCGATGCCCGCTACGGCTCGGCCGATTTCTACCAGGATGCTGCGGAGGTTATCTCCGCTGCCGGTGGCCGTGCCCTGGTGCTGCCCAAGCAGAACCCCACGCCGTTGACCGCCTATAGCGTGCGCGAGCTCGGCGCCGACGCCGGCATCATGGTCACCGCCTCCCACACCCCTCCAGCCGATAACGGCTACAAGGTTTACCTGGGCGGCCGCGTGGCCACCGGTGACGCCAACGGCGTGCAGCTTGTCTCCCCGGCGGACGCAGAGATCTCAGCGGCGATTGCTGCGGCGCCGTTTGCCAGCGAAGTCCCGCGTTCCGCCGACAACATCGAGGAAGTCGATACCCGCGCGCAGTACCTCGAGCGCGCCGCCAAGCTGGTGGGGCGGTCCACCAGCGCCAAGATTGCGCTGACTGCCATGCACGGCGTGGGCGCAAAGCTGGGCACCGCGCTGCTCGAGAAGGTCGGCTTCGAGGTTTCCCTCGTGCCGGAACAGGCCGAGCCGGACCCGGATTTCCCAACCGTTTCCTTTCCCAACCCGGAAGAGCCCGGCGCTCTGGACCTGGGCAAGGCGCACGCGGAAAAGATCGGCGCGGACATTCTCATCGCATACGATCCGGATGCTGACCGTTGTGCGGCCGCTATCCCGACGCACGGTGCGGAAGGCGGCGTCGTCTGGCGTCAGCTCACCGGCGACGAAACCGGCGCCTTGCTGGGTGACTACCTGGCGCGCAGGGGAGTGGGTGGAACGTTTGCTAATTCGCTCGTATCCTCGCGCCTGCTGGGCCGCATTGCCGCGCACTACGGCCTGCCGCATGAGGAAACGCTCACCGGTTTCAAGTGGATCGCCCGAACCCATGACTTGAGCTTTGGCTATGAGGAAGCCATCGGCTTTTGCCCCGACCCGCAGGCCGTGCGCGACAAAGACGGCGTTGCCACCTCGGTGGTTCTGGCCAGCCTGGCCTCGGAGTGCAAGGATGCAGGCATCACCCTGCAGGATCGCCTCGCAGAGATTTACTCCACCGTGGGCCGCCTGGCCACCGCTCCGCTGACCTTCCGTGTGGAAGACCTTTCGCTGATTACCCGCGGCATGGAAAAGATCACCTCGACCCCACCGACTCAACTGGCGGGCTCGGAGATTGCAAAGGCAGAAAAGTTTGCTCAAGGCATGAAGCTCTACACCGTGGACGATGACCGCGTCATCGTGCGCCCGTCTGGCACCGAGCCGAAGCTCAAGTGCTACCTGGAGTCCCCGGATCCGGCCCGCCTGGATGCCATTGCAGAGGATCTGCGGGTCTTCTTCGACATGTAGCTGCAAGTTCTTTGCCTTGGGCCGTGATGCCTGGAAGGAGATGGGGCGTAACGCTGAGCGCGTTACGCCCCCTTTCGCGTCTGGTGCCATTAATTTTAAGAAATTTATGGGTTGTGACCTAACCGTTACCTAACCCTATAAGCTGGCTTTTAACGCTTGAATGAAGACATTTCACAGGTTTATGGCAGGCGATGTCCATACATTGCGGTGGCGGAATCTCGCGACTTCCGTACTGTGGGTTTCGGCGCCGTAAAGAGAGCTAGCACAAACGCTTAGTTTTTCCAAACGGCCTGATAGTTGCCCATTTTTAAAGGAAGAGGAAATTATGACTAACCAGAATGCACGCGATATCAAGGACCTGTTCAACAAGACCGCATACGACGTAAACGGCGACAAGCTGGGTTCCGTCAAGGAAGTATTCGTTGATGACAACTCCGGTCAGCCAACCTTCGTTGAGGTTAGCCACGGTCTGTTTGGTATGAGCGAGTCCATCGTTCCGATGCGCGGCCACAAGTTCGCTGGCGAAGACGACCTCATCCTCGCATTCGACAAGGAGCGCATCAAGGATGCTCCAAGCGTTGACACCGACAAGGCTCTTAGCGCAAACGACCAGAACGAAATCTTCCGCCACTACGGCGTTGACACCATGAAGGACGAGCAGGCCTACACCGGTGGCCGCCACGACGTTTCCGATAAGAACAAGGCTGGCCTGGCTGCTGGCGCTGGTGCAGGTGCAGGCGTTGGCGCTGCTGCTGGTGCAGAGCACGCTGCTGGTGCAGAGCACAAGGAGCACGCTCACAAGGACCACGTTGCTGGCACCGAGGCTGCAGACCACACCAAGAACGCTGGCCACACCCACGCTGACGTTGATGGCCGCGATTCCCTGGTTCGTTCCGAGGAGCAGCTGGACGTTAACAAGGAGCGCGTCGAGACCGGTGAGGTTCGCCTGCGCAAGTATGTCGTAACCGAGACCGAGAACGTTGAGGTTCCGGTTACCCGCGAAGAGGTTCGCGTCGAGCGCACCCCAATCTCCGAGGAAGAGGCTGCTTCCTTGCGCGGCAAGAATAACCTGACCGATGACGAAGCATCCGTCACCCTCCACGAGGAGCGCGTCCGCGTTGAGAAGGACACCGTTCCGGTTGAGAAGGTTGAGCTGAACAAGAAGCAAGTTACCGACACCGAGCGCGTCTCCGAGGATCTGCGCAAGGAGCGCATCGAGACCGAGGGTGTAGACGGCAAGACCACCAAGTAAAAACTTGGATAGTACTAGGTAGCTAGTACCTAGTACAGACACCTCCTAAATAGGCCGCTGGCAGTATTGCCGGCGGCCTATTTGTCTTTATGTCTTTCTCGCTTCCTCCCGCGTTCGGAAAAGACTAGGAACTTCCCTGCCGTAGGGCGCCTCTGCCCATAGACTGGAATCATGAATGTTGAGGTGGATCCGCTGATTGAGGCGCTGTACTACTGGTCCGACGTCAGCGGCGTGTTATTGATGGGGATCATCGGTGGCACGCTTGCTCGCCAGCGCGGCTATGACATTGTGGGCTTTTTCTTTATCGCGATGTTCTCAGCCTTGGGCGGCGGCATGATCCGTGACGTCCTCATCAACCGCGGCACTGTCGCTGCCATGTCGCAGCCGGAATACCTCTACCTTGCTTTCGCCGGCGCGCTGATTGCACGATTCTTCTACTTCAAAGGCAGAACCTGGGACTATATTCAATCTCACGGGGATGCCATAGTCTCCGCGCTGTGGGCAGCCACCGGTACCGTGAAGGCGCTGACCTATGGCCTGCCGCTTATCCCATGCGTGATGATGGGCGTGTTTACTGCAACGGGCGGTTCCATGATCCGTGACATCAGTATGGGCCGCGAGCCAGCCGTCTTCGGCGATAATCAGCCCACGGTGATCCCCGCGGTGGCCTGTGCCGCAGTGGTGCTCGTGGCCGATTCCTTCGACCACCTGGCCACTGGCATGCTGGTGGGGCCGGTCGTTTCCTTCATCCTGACCTTGTTCGGCATCTGGGCCGGCTGGCGCATTCCTGCCCGCCAGGAATGGGCGCCGCTGAACGATACTGCGGCGCAGGTCATGCTGCTCGCGCGTAAGGCCGAGAACAAAGGCCGGGCAGTGGGGCGTCGCCTAGAGCCCACCAAGGTGCGCAGCTGGCGGCACCAACAGATGGAAAAAGCCCTGCAGCGCCGCATCGAAAAGCAAGTGCAAAATGGTCGCCTCCGTGCGGCCGCCACCAGCGATGCCACCGAGCTGCTTGAGTCCTTCACCGACACCATGGAGCAGCTCCACGGCGAGGCCATCCCAGCCACCGACTCCGATTCTGCCGCGAAGAATGAGGAAGCTCTAAGCCAAGAATCCAAGGGCATCCTGCAGGAAATCGGCGTGGACTTAAGCGGCGATTCCTATGAGGACTATGACGAGGATGAACCGCTGCTCGATCCAGAAATGCTCAAGGAGCAGCGTGAGAACCTAGACATCGTGCTCTCGGATGAAAAGCTGACCGATGAGTTGGTGGAGCACTTAGTCCAGCGCTATAAGAAGCAGAATTAAAAAGTGGATACTTAAGTGTAAAAACTCACCTTTTCTTCTGCTTTAGCTGGGCAATCATATAAGCTTATGCGGTGGAATCATTCAGGACTTTCCGAGGCGATTCCTTATATAAGTGGAAAGGGGGAAAACGTCATGTTAAAGCGCGTATTAAGCGTTAGCGCAGCCGCCACCCTGGTATTGGCATTATCGGCGTGTGTTCCCCCAGACCAGACCCCGGATATCTCGGGCGTTGACTTCATCACCACTGACGGCGCGGAGCCGCAGAACCCGCTGCTGCCAGCGGATATCAACGATGTGCCGGCCGCGACCATCGTTAATCTCATCTACTCCGGCTTGGTCTACCTCAACGAGGAAGGCGAGGCGGAATACGACGTTGCTCAGAAGATTACCCAGACCTCGCCTACTGAATACGACGTCGTCTTGCGTGAGGATGCGAAGTTCTCCGACGGCTCTTCAGTTCGTGCGCGTGACTTCGTGGATTCCTGGAACGCAGCTGTTCAAAACAACATGCTTTCCTCCTACTTCTTCAAGCCGATTCTGGGATTTGGGGAGGGCGAGCCCACCATGCGTGGTCTTAAGGTAACAGGCGATAGAACCTTCCACATTGAGCTGGCCGAGCCTACCGCGAACTTCGTGAAACGCCTGGGCCATTCGGTCTTTTTCCCCATGCATCCTTCAGCCGAGAAGGGCTATGACGCATATGGCATGAACCCCATCGGCAACGGTCCGTACCGCCTGGCGCGCTGGGATAGGGATGAAAAGATCAACCTTATCCCAAACGCGGAATATGTCGGCCCGCGAAAGTCCCGTAACGAGGGGCTGGAGTTTCGCTTTTATGAGACCGAAGAGGAATCCTATGCTGCCCTGCAGCGCGGCGAGCTGGACTTGGTCACGGATGTGCCGATCACGCATATCCACCGCTTTGAGGAGGAACTGGACGGGCGAAGCTTCAACGAGACTTCCGCCATGTTCAGCTTCATCACCATCCCGGCCAATGACCCGATGTTCCGCGGAGAGGCCGGCGCTTTGCGACGCCGCGCCATCTCCATGTCCTTCGATCGCACCCGCATCGCGCACGAAGTCTTGGACGATACTGTCACTCCGGTTACATGTTTTGCCACCCAAAAATATTGCCCTGAGATGGGGATGATTCCGGGTCAGGAAGTGCTGGTTTATAACCCAGAAAAGGCACGCGAACTGTGGGCAAAGGCTGATGCCATCTCGCCGTGGACGGGGCCATTTCTTCTGGGATATAACGCGGATGGCGGGCATGCGGAATGGGTCGATGCGGTAACTAAACAGGTTTCAGAGACACTTGGTATCGAGGCTTATGGCCGTGCTTTCTCGACCTTTAAGAAGTACCGGCAAGCCGTAACGGACCGTCAGATGCGCGGTTCCTTCCGTTCCAGCTGGCAGGCTGCGTACCCCTCGGAGGTCAACTTTCTGGAGCCGGTCTTCGCATCTAGCTCGTTGCTCAACGAGTCCGGCTTTAATAACCCGGAATTCGACAGGCTGCTCAAGGAAGCCAATTCCGAACTCGATAAAAAGGTCCAAGAGCAAAAACTGCTTGCAGCGCAGTCCATCCTTTTGCATGACCTGCCGGCGCTGCCGCTGTGGGAATCCAACGTGGTTGGCGGCTATGACACCGATATCGCGCGTCCACATTTCAGCTGGAAGGGAAAGCCGTTTTACTTTGAGCTGACTCGCGACAAAGGCTAACAGCGCATTTTTAGCTTTTAGCCGGTTGTCGTTGCGGAATCCTGGCTAATCTAAAAATATGAACCTCGTTGGCTACTTCTTTTATCGGATGTGGCAGGTCGGAATCGACCATGTCCTGCCGCTTGTCGCGTTGTTGCTGCTGGGCATGTTGGTGCCGCGGCTGGGTCGGCTGGCCATCCGCGTCCTGGAATCGCGGCTCGAGGAAGGCGAAGAGTCCACGAAGGCGCGCCTGGCCTTGGGCGGAGCTTTGGTCTACGTATTGCAGGCGGTGGCATATTTCTTGCTCGTGCTGGCCGCACTCTCGAACGTGGGCGTGCCGGCGCTGGGCGCGGCAATCCCGGCGACGGTGGTTTCTGCCGCCCTTGGTTTTGGTGCACAGAAGATAATCGGGGACTTCCTCGCGGGCTTTTTCATCCTTTCGGAAAAGCAATTCGGCGTCGGTGACTACGTGAGCTTTGAGGGCACAACGGGCGTGGAAGGAACCGTGGTGGCGCTGACCCTGCGCACCACGAAGGTACGTACGCCCACGGGCGAGGTGGTCATGGTTCCCAATGGCTCGGCGGGCGTTATCACCAACTTCTCGCAGGATTGGTCCCGCGCTGTAGTGGACCTTTCGGTGCCGCTCCACGAGGGCGAGACCCTTGAGGAAATCACTTCCCAGGTGCGTACGATTTCCCAGCAGGCCATCAAGGATCCGGCCATTGCTGGCGACGTCGCCGGCGAGCTCGAGATCCTTTCTGCCACCGGCATCGTGGAACCAACTGTTGCGGGTCAGCCTTGGCAGGTTAAATACCGCGTGCTCGTGCAGGTCAACCCTTCGCGGCAGTGGGCGGTTGAGCGCGCAATCCGCTCCGCGCTGCTCTCGGCGTTTTGGGATCACTACAACCTACCCAGCAACGCGACCGGCGTATTTCCTGCAGGTCCTTCCAGCTCCGTGGAAAGCCCGGTATCGAGCGCACCCCTGAAACCGCGGCGGAAAAGGGGCTGGGCGCGGCAGTGGCGGCGTCGGCAAGCGCAGATGGCGTCGCAGCGCGCGCTAGCGCCCACAACGCAGACAATGATGACACCGCCCTGGAGGAAGTTGCCAAAGCCAAGGACCATGGCCCCGGCAAGCCCGCGAGTGCGGATGTGGAAAAGGAAGAAAAGCCGGCCACCGGCATCTGGCGTGCGGATACCCCAAGCAGCAAGTTCCAGTACGTGTGGACTGCCGGTGGGCGCGTTCGTTCTTCTACCACCACGCTGCTGGCGGCACTTGCGATTACCGGACTGCTCATCTTTGCCTCCTGGAATCCGGAGGACGCCGGCACCGGTTGGCTAAACCCTGCCTACTGGTCACAGCGCGACGCCGCCACCTCGGAAGCGCCCGCCCCAGTCGCGCCGGGGGAGGAGGCCGACTCCTCGGCGGAGACCCCGCCTGCCCCGGGGACCACCACCCCGACCGAGGCCGCGGAGCCAACCACAAGCGCGGAAAGCTCTGCCGATTACGGCTCCAGTGAGGACGGCTCTAGTGAGGACGGCTCTCGGGCGGACTCGCGCTCGGGCTCCTCGGGCGCTGACTCCGACGCCGCCACCACCGTACCTGCTGAAACCGCAACACAGAGCGCGGTGCCTAGCGCGGAGCCCACCGCGGCAGAAGAAAGCGCCGCCGCTGGGGGAAGCGACGGCGCTTGAGCGATAGGGAGGATAGGGCAATAAGTGAAGGGGAATAGGGGGAGATTCCCAACGGCGCCCGCGCGCCGCGTAATGGATATCGAAACGCGCAGGGAAATGTTAACAAGCAACCAGATTGGGGGGAACCGGGGGTAAATTCCTTATTTAAAGCCCCTATTTGAAGCCCTGCCCCTTGCGCCACGTCATCGTGAGGCTATCGCGAACTGGCGAGCCGGGAGTCAAGATGTCATCCACGCGCAACCAATGCATCTCCGCTTCCTCGCGACGCACGGTGACGAAGGAATAACCGTGGTTATCCAGGTCCACGTGCTTGCAGTGTGGGTTGGCGCTGCGCAGGATGTGCTCGGCGGCGTCGGAAAGCGCGTTATTTTGCGGAAGCTTCAACTGCTCGTTGATGTTCGGTGCCGTAACCGAAGCGCACACCAGCTCCGCGCCGATGATGTTGCCTTGGTGGGTGATGTTGTGTGCCCACTCGGTGTGGATATCGCCGGTGACGAAGAGCGCCTGGGAGCCCTTGGCGGCCAGTGCCTCGATGACGCGGCGTCGCTCAGCGCTGTAGCCATCCCACTGATCACCGTTGACGGGGATGCCCGTGATGTTGGAAGAAAGCGCCGAAGATACCTTTTCGGTCTGCGGATCCTGCTGCAGCGTAATCAGGTTCAGCGGGGAAAACATCACGGAATTGCCCAGCATATTCCACGCGGTCTGCGAGGTTTCCAGCTTGCCGAGCAGCCATTCGTATTGCTCGGAGCCCAGCATCGTGCGGTCCTCCTTCGCAAAGCCCGCCGGGTCCCAGGAAAGCTCCTTGTCGCGGTAGGTACGCAGATCCATCATGGTCAGCTCCACCAAATCACCGAAGGTAAGTGAACGGTAGATGTGGCCATCCTGAGAAGGATTCGTCATGCGCACCGGCATCCACTCGAAGTAGGCCTGCATCGCGCCGGCGCGCCGGGAATTCCAGTCGCCCTCGGTTGCCGGATCGTGGTTCTCGGCGCCGCCGGCCCAGGAGTCATTGGCTGTTTCGTGGTCATCCCACACCACAATCCAAGGCAGTGCGCCGTGGGCTGCCTGCAACTCTGGGTCTGTGCGGTAGCGGCCGAAGCGCACGCGGTAATCCTGCAGCGAAACAATCTCGTGCGCCGGGTGATGGTGGCGCACCGGTCCAAAGCCCGAGTACTCGCCGACGCCGTATTCGTAGATGTAATCGCCCAAGAAAATCATGTAATCCAGCTGGCCAGCGCGCGCCCGCTTGGCGATGTCCGTATAAGCACTGAAAAAGCCCGACTCCCAGTTCGCGCAGGAGCCCACACCAAAGGTTAGCTGTTCCGGGGAAGCATTCGCCGCTGGGGCAGTCTTCGTGCGTCCGACCGGGCTTGCCTTGCCCGCGTGCTCGCCGTCGGTGACGCGAAAGCGGAAGAAGTACGTGGTCTCGGGGTTAAGCCCGTGCGGGTCCACGTTAACGGTATGGTCGCGCTCGCCTGTGGCTACCACGTTGCCACGCTTGACGACGTCGCGCATCTCCTCATCTCTCGCCACCTCCCACTCGAGCGTGATGTCGGGACCCACGCCGGAGCCAGGCATTGTGTCAGGCGAGGAGGTAACTCGGGTCCACAGGATGACGGAATCCGGAATCGGATCGCCGGAGGCCACGCCGTGCAGGAAAGGTAGCTCGCCCTTTGGCGGATCGATGAGCTGGCGTTTGTTGCCGGGAAGTGAGCTCTGCGCGTTGGCCGGGCTAAGCCCGCCCGCGGTCAGCGCCGCGGCGGAGGCGACGCTGCTGGTTTGGAGGAAGCGGCGGCGGTTAAAACCGCGGCGGGCAGGCGCATCATTCTGAGAGGTGTTTTGCGGAAAAATATTCATGTTCCCCAAATATTCTCCGGTTTGGAAAGCTCGCAACTCGGGGAGAAAGATTTATTTTTGCCTTTACTTGCGGTTTACGTAGCGTTTTTCTGGCCTTTCGAAAGGATGGGGCTGGGTACGCTGGAATGCATGAGTGAGTTCTCCAAGATTTCCGAATGGCCAGCTGACAATATCGCTGGGGCGCTGCTGCATCGCGGCGAAATCGTTGAGTCGGTGGGCGCGCTGGACAGGGCCTTCTCCGTCGCATCGGTGACCAAACCGGTGGTGGCCTATGGCGTTGCCATGGCCGTGGAGGAAGGCGCGGTGGACCTCGATATGCCCGCCGGGCCAGAAGGCTCGACTTTGCGGCACCTGCTGGCGCATGCTTCGGGCGTGAAGTTTGATTCCCGCGAGCAGCAAAAGCCGGTGGGCGAGCGGCGCATCTACTCCTCGGCCGGCTACGAGTGGGCGGCAGAGGTGGTGGAAGAGGCTACGGAAATGCCTTTTCCGGAGTATCTGCGCGAGGGCGTGTTTGCTCCGCTGGGGATGGGCTCGACGCGTCTTGAGGGCTCTGCCGGCCACGGTTTGGTGACCACGGTCAGTGACCTTGCGGCCTTTACCGCCGAAGTCTATTCGCCACAGCTGTTGGACCCAGGCACTGTGGCCGAGATGCGCCGCGTACAGTTTCCTGGCCTGCGTGGAATTGTGCCGGGCTATGGCAGCTTCAAGGATTGCACCTGGGGCTTGGGCTTTGAGATTCACGGCGAGAAACAGCAGTGGATGGGCGCGCTGCCTTCCAGCGCTGTAGGCCACTTCGGTATGTCTGGAACCTATCTGTGGCTGGCGGGGGATTGGGCCATGGTGGCTCTGACGGATCGCGATTTTGGCGACTGGGCCAAGCTCTTGTGGGCGGAGGCGAACACAGCGATTTGGAAGGAGTGTCAGGCGCGATAGGCGTTACTGGTGAGGCTCTCGAAAACCCTTGTTAACTAATGTTTCTCGTGTGAATTTTCAACCTTCGGTTGAGGTTTATCAAACGGGGGTTGAAGTGGTTGTTTAGGGTTGATGGGGCTCATGTGACGCGGGAGAATCGGCCCCAACGCGCAGACAGTTCGTTGGGGAAGACGAAGCTCGTCTGGCAGCACTTGGAGGCCGCCCCTTTTTAGGGAGGTCTGTGAAGCGCTGCTTTAAACATGTCGAAGGAGAATCGGCGTGAATACTCGCGTTCACGAAGCCGTCGCCACTGCAACGGCACCCAGCGCCTGGCCGCACCGCAATGCCGGTCAGGTGCACACCGCCGTGCTCACCATTGCGGGGATGCCCCGCAAACTGCGCCCGGCAGTAGAGCGTGCCATGGCACGCTGCATCACCACTGAGTCAGAGTTCATCGTCCCCGGCGACGATCCACTCACCGCCCAGTGGTGCACACGGTGGTACCGGGACATGCCCGGTGACGCCGAACTTGTGCGCGCCGTCGTACCGGCACGCGTGGGTATCGGCTGCCGCCAAGTCATCACCGGCACGCAAAAAGAGCTCGCCGCCCTCGAAAGGGAAGTCGAGCTCTTATCAAGCGAGCACGCATTCAGCGCGCGCGTTGACGTAACAATCTAGCCTTAGCTCCGAAGAACTAGTCCTCGGGGAAGGGGCTAGTGACGCGATCAGCCAAATCTGCCACCGAATCCAGCACCTGGTTCGGGCGGAATGGATAGCGCTGGATTTCGCGATCGTCGCTAATGCCAGTGCGCACCAAGATGGTCCGCAGGCCGGCCTCCAAGCCGGACTTCACATCGGTGTCCATGCGGTCACCAATCATGACCGTGTTCTCGGAATGCGCGCCTATGTTATTGAGCGCCGAGCGCATCATGACCGGGTTTGGCTTGCCCACGTAATAAGGCTCCCGGTTGGTTGCCGCGGTAATCAGTGCCGCGACCGCACCCGTTGCTGGCAACACGCCCTGCGGCGCCGGGCCCGTGACATCAGGGTTGGTGGCAATAAAGCGCGCGCCGCTGCGGATGAGATTAATGGCGGTGGTAATAGCCTCGAAGGAGTAGGTGCGCGTTTCGCCCAAGACCACGAAGTCTGGGTCGTTGTCGGTGAGTACCCAACCTGCTTCATGGAGGGCCGTCGTCAAGCCGGATTCGCCCACCACATAAGCCTTGCCCTCGCCCGTCTGGGTGGTCAAAAATGCTGCGGTGGCGGTGGCGGAAGTCCAGATGCGCTCGGCTGGAATCTTCAGGCCCGTGTTGTGCAGGCGCGCGGACAAATCTCGCGGAGTGGACATCGAGTTATTCGTCAGCACCATGAACTCGATGTCATTGTCATAGAGCGCCTGGATGAACTTATCAGCGCCGGGCACCATCTCGCCCTCTTTGATGAGGACGCCGTCCATATCGGATAGGTAAGAAATCAAAGCTAAACCTCCATGTGCTTATCTAGGTATTCGGTAAGTTGGCCGACGGTGTGGATGTCTTTCATTGCGGCCTCGTCAAAGCGCACCTTGAAGCGTTCCTCGGCGCGCACAGCCAGCTCGATGCGCTCGAGCGAATCCACGCCCAAGTCCTCGAGGGCGGCCTCACGCTCTACGCCCTCCGCGCTGCCAGTGACTTTCTTGATGAGCTCAGCCACCGCGCCGAAAGTGTCTTGGCGCTTATCCTCCTTTTCAGGGGCTTGGTTGAAGCGAGCTTGCAGTTGCGCGGAAAGGTCGTTTGCCATGCGTCCTAGTCTAATAGGGTCATATAGGTAGGTGCGGCTATTATGGGAAGGTCATGATTTATAGGGCTCGAGCAAAGACGATTGCGCACAGTTGGGCGCGCCGTTTGCGGCCGACGCGTCGCAACGAACAGCACCTCATGTACGAGTCCTTGCACAATCACACGGACGAGCCTGGGCTGACTGGAATCGATTCCTTGGGCACCGTGCGCAACGATGGCCTGGACATCGCGTGGTACGAGGTCGGCCCGCAGGACTCGGACATCACTGTGGTGTTCATCCACGGCTACTGCCTGTCCGCGGAGGCCTACTACAGTCAGGTGGACTACATGCGCCGGCATTTCCCGGAGGCACGCTGCCTGCTTGTCGACATCCGCGGCCACGGCCTTTCCCCCGAAGTCACCCC
>NZ_KV800709.1:34893-39990 GCF_001810285.1 Corynebacterium sp. HMSC071F07 | reverse complement strand
CCCCCGCGCAGTGCACGGTGGACGCCGCGGCTGACGACGTCCTCGCTGTCCTTTCCAAGCGCGCCTCCCGTGGCAAGCTCGTGGTCGTGGGGCACTCTTTGGGCGGAATGGTGGCGCTCAATGTGATTCGCCGCGCGCCGGACGAGGTGTACCAGCGCGTTGACTCGGCGCTGTTGATTGCGACGTCGATGCGCCGCTTTGCGGCGAAGGGTGTGGCGCAGATTCTCGAGTCGAAGGCGCTGGGCAGTTTGTATAACGCGTGCATGCGGCTGCCGAGGCGGATGGACCGCATCCGCTTTGAGGTCGCGCAGTGGGTTGCGCCGCTGTTTGCTGCTTTGCTGGCGGGTTTTCCGCAGATGGAGAAGCTGCAGTTCCACGTGGCCATGCTGATGGACACGCCGCTGTCCAGTTACACGGGCTTCTTTGACGACCTTCTCGACCACTCCGAGTATGCTGCCGCCGACCGTCTGGCCCGCCTGCGAGGCGAGGTCATCGTGGGTTCAGCCGACATCGTAACCCCGCGCAGCCAGTCGGACGTCATCTTGGAACACTGGCCGGCCGCCCGGCTGACTGAGGTGGACGGCGCAGGCCACATGGTCATCCTCGAGGAGCCCGAGGCCATCTCGGAGGCGCTTGGCCGACTCTTGGTTCCGTTGGTGGACTAGCGTTGCCGCGGCCGCCGGCCCTTTGCCGGCCCTCTACCGACCACCGCGCGCCTCCGCTTGTTTCCCAGAACCCCCGTAGGTTTGGTCCCATTCGTTTGGTCCGTTTGTGGGGTAAAGGGACCACTAGCGGCTTCTGCCCGGAACCGGTTACTCGTAAAACTACCCTTAGTAGGGGACCCAACCAATGGGACCAGTTGGCCGGTCGGCCAGCGAGTTCGTTGTACGACAAGCCTGCGCCCTTCTGCGCCCTTCTGTGCCCCGGCCGCAACGCAAAACGAGAAGACCGCCCCTTGGCGCCCTGCTAGGAGGGCAACCGAGGAGCGGCCTAAACCGTCCTAGAGCGAGTTATTACTCCTCGTCAGAGGAGGTGGACTCGGTGGCGGTCGGGTCATCGAGCTTCAGCTTCTTCGCTGCTTCCTCGACGACGGAACGCTCCACCTTGCCCTCGCGTGCCAAGCCCTCGAGGACTGCCACGACGATGGACTCGGCATCGATGTTGAAGAAGCGACGAGCGCCCTCGCGGGTGTCGGAGAAGCCGAAGCCGTCTGCGCCCAGAGCGATGTAGGTGCCCGGAACGTAAGGGCGAATCTGCTCCTGCAGGTCGGTGGTGAAGTCAGAAACACCAACGAACGGACCATCAAAGCCCTTGAGCTGCGTGGTGGCGAATGCCTCGGTCGGCTCGACGCCCTTCTGCAGCGCCTCCTTGTTGCGGCGCGCGCCGTCGCGAGCCAGCTCAACCCAGGAGGTGACAGAGAACAGGGAAGCCTTGACGTCGTAGTCCTTGGCCAGGATGTCCTGTGCGCGCAGCGCCTCGTGCACGCCCACACCGGAAGCCAGGATGTTGGCCGGGATGGAGCCGGACTCAGCGGTGTTGTAGTGGTAGATGCCCTTGTGCAGGCCCTCGATGTCGAGGTCCTCCGGCTCAGCTGGCTGGGAGACCGGCTCGTTGTACACGGTCAGGTAGTACATGACTGCCTCGGAGTCTTCGCCGTACATGCGGTTGATGCCGCGGTGGATCAGGTGAGCCACCTCGTAGCCGAATGCTGGGTCGTAGGAAATAACAGCCGGGTTGGTGGAAGCCAGAACCGGGGAGTGACCATCCATGTGCTGCAGACCCTCACCGGTCAGGGTGGTGCGGCCTGCGGTAGCGCCGATGATGAAGCCGCGGCCCAGCTGGTCGCCGGCTGCCCAGAAAGAGTCGCCGGTGCGCTGGAAACCGAACATCGAGTAGAAGATGTACAGCGGGATCATGGCCTCACCATGGGTGGCGTACGAGGTTGCAGCCGCGGTGAAGGACGCAGTAGCGCCTGCCTCGGAAATGCCCTCGTGCATGATCTGGCCGTCGGTAGCCTCGCGGTAGGAGAGCATGAGCTCGTTGTCCACTGGCACGTAGTTCTGGCCGCGTGGATTCCAGATCTTCATGGTTGGGAACCAGGAGTCCATACCGAAGGTACGAGCCTCGTCCGGGATGATCGGAACGATGCGCTTGCCCAGCTCCTTATCACGCATGAGCTCCTTGAAGGTACGCACAAGCGCCATGGTGGTAGCAACGTTCTGCTTGCCCGAGCCCTTACGCACGGAGCGCAGCTTCTCGATGCCCGGAGTGACCAGCGGGGTGAACTTGTCACGGCGCTCCGGCAAGAAGCCGCCGAGTTCTTTACGACGCTCCAGCATGTACTTGATCTCCGGTGCGTCCTCGCCTGGGTGGTAGTACGGCGGTGCGTAAGGATCCTGCTCGAGAACTTCGTCGGAGATCGGGATTTCCTGCTTGTCGCGGAAGAGCTTCAGATCCTCCAGAGTCAGCTTCTTCATCTGGTGGGTTGCGTTGCGGCCCTCGAAGTTGTGGCCCAGGCCGTAGCCCTTAATGGTGTGGGCCAGGATGACGGTCGGCTTGCCAGTGCCCTTGTTGGACAGTGCCTTCGCGTAAGCAGCGTAGATCTTGCGGTAGTCGTGGCCACCGCGGCGCAGGGCCCAGACCTCGTCATCGGAAAGATCCTCAACCAGCTTGAGGGTGCGCTCGTCGCGGCCGAAGAAGTGCTCGCGGACATACGCGCCGTCGTTTGCCTTGAAGGTCTGGTAGTCACCATCCGAGGTGGTGTTCATGATGTTGACCAGGGCGCCTTCTTTATCGGCGTCGAGAAGCTTGTCCCAACCGCGGCCCCAGATGACCTTGATGACGTTCCAGCCAGCGCCGCGGAAGAAGGACTCCAGCTCCTGGATGATCTGGGTATTGCCGCGGACCGGGCCGTCGAGACGCTGCAGGTTGCAGTTGATGACGAAGGTGAGGTTATCGAGCTCGTAGAGCGCGGCGGTCTGCAGGAGGCCGCGGGACTCTGGCTCGTCCATCTCACCGTCACCCAGGAAGGCCCAGACGGGCTGATCGGAGGTGTCCTTGATGCCGCGGGTCTCCAGGTACTTGTTAAAGCGTGCCTGGTAGATAGCGTTCATCGGGCCGATGCCCATGGAAACGGTTGGGAACTCCCAGAAGTCAGGCATCAGACGCGGGTGCGGGTAGGAAGGCAGACCCTTGCCTTCGCCGCGGGAAACTTCCTGGCGGAATCCGTCGAGGTCTTCTTCGCTGAGGCGGCCTTCCATGAACGCGCGGGCGTACATGCCCGGGGAAGCGTGACCCTGGAAGAAGATCTGGTCACCGCCGGAAGGATCGTCCTTGCCTTTGAAGAAGTGGTTCAGGCCGACCTCGTAAAGCGGGGCCGCGCCCGCGTAGGTGGAAATGTGGCCGCCGACGCCGATGCCTGGGCGCTGCGCGCGGTGCACCATGATTGCTGCGTTCCAACGGATCCAGCGGCGGTAGCGCTTCTCCAGCTCTTCGTCACCTGGGAACTCCGGCTCCATGTTGGTCGGGATGGTGTTGACGAAGTCAGTGGAGGTCAGGGCGGGCATCGGAACGCGCTTGGCGGTCGCACGCTCGAGCAGGCGGAGCATGAGGAAGCGGGCGCGTTCTGGATCGGCGTGATCCAGCAGGCCGTCGAGGGATTCCATCCACTCGCGGGTTTCCTCGGGATCGCTGTCGTGCAGGTAAGAAGCAACTCCGTCGCGGACGATCGGGAAGTTGGACTCATCCTTTACGGCGTCCTGGTCGGCCATTTAAACCTCCTAGATTGGTTTTACACAGTTTGCACCCCAGGATACGCGCACCCTGATCATCTGTGTGTGTGAAGGGGGTCAATTGCCGTACGCGGCCGGTAAAAGGCGCTATTTGCTAACTTTGCAAAACTGCTGTGTGCAGTAAATCTCCTGTGTAATCGCGAAAACTACTGTGCAAGGCGTTATGATCTTGCTCATGCCAGAAAATGGAAGGAATAAAGCAGTGGCTGATGCGGCCAGCAAGCTCGGAATCACCGAGGGGCAGATTGCCCTTGAACTCGGGTGGGACGAGGATTGCGATTCCAGCATCTCCGAATCTATTGAGGATGTCCTTGGAGAGGATTTTCTCGATGAAGAAACTGACGAGCTTTGCGACGTCGTGCTTCTTTGGTGGCGTGCCGAAGACGGCGACCTCGTCGATGGTCTCGTCGATGCAACCCGCCCGCTAGGGGACTCTGGCCGGATCTGGCTTATGACCCCAGGAGCAGGCAAGCCGGGCAAACTCGCGCCGGGGGACATCTCCGAGTCCGCTCAGCTCGCAGGCTTGGTGCAGACTAAAGCGGAGCGCCTAGGCGAGTGGCAAGGTTCTTGTTTGGTTGCTCGCGGATATACCAAGAAATAACTTTTACCAGGCGATTTGTTAGCTAACGCTTGTGTGGGCTAATCTTATGCAAGCGTTAACGCAATGCGGCTTTAGCTCAGCTGGAAGAGCAACTGGTTTACACCCAGTAGGTCGGGGGTTCGATCCCCTCAGGCCGCACCATTGTGAAGTCTCGAGACATCGTTCCTTTGGATGGTGTCTCGAGATTTTTGTTTCCTTCAAACGCGCTTCGCACCGCCAGGCGTGGTTTCATGTACCGATGTATGTAAATAGCGGCCAGAAACCTGGTGATTCAGGCACGCTATATACACACAGAGGTACATACGCCGTGGACTGTCTTCGGTGTCCTTAATATGGGCTGCCTACGCGGTATTCTGCTCCAGCCATGCGTTGATGCCGCCGCGCAGGGAGTAGACCTCTCTAAAGCCGCGCTCGCGCAGTGCGGCGACGGCTTGGGCGGAGCGGCTGTCTGGGCGGAAGCCCGCAAATGGTGAGGAGGGATGGGTATATCCAGGCTACTCGCGTCACACTGGTTGCTTTGAGAATCAAGAGTTGCGGGGCGACCTCACCATTTGGATGCAAAGGGCGCTAAGCCGCCGTAAATGGTGAGGTCGGCGGCTTAGAAGCGTTCCTGGCCGCGTTCGCGGATCTTTTCATAAAAATCCGGCTTGGAGTCGCCGTAGCGGGAACGGCTGCGACGCGAAGGCGTCGTGTCTGCACGCGGGG
>NZ_KV800709.1:17857-34793 GCF_001810285.1 Corynebacterium sp. HMSC071F07 | reverse complement strand
GGAATCCGTGGAAGGGCCTGCAGCGAGGGCAGAGTCTGCAGCAGAGCCAGGGCCTGCAGTGGGGGCAGAAGCGCCATCTGTGCTGGTGGCAGCCTGCAATGCCGCTTCTTCCTCGCGGGCCCGGCGGCGTTCGCGGATTTCGGACCACACGAAGTAGCCCAAGCCCAGCGGCGCCATGATGCCGAAGGCAATCCACTGGTAGCCATAAGACAAGTGGTTACCGCGGTCGAGCTGCGGGACCTCCAAGGCGGTCAGCTCACCCGGCTGCTCAGGCGAGAGCTGGATGTAGTCGTGGCCCAACTTTGTATCGGTAAGCGAGGCCACCTCTTCGGTGTGAATTGAGTAGACCTGCTCGTAGCCTTCTTGATCAATCGGCGCAGAGGCGTGCTTCGGCTCGTCCGCGCGAATCATGCCGACAATTGTGGTCTCACCGGCAGGAGCCTTAGGGATCGAGGGCACAGTGTTTCCTTCACCAGCGGCAATCCAGCCGCGGTTGACCAGCATGGTCAGGCCAGAGTCTGTGCGGAAGGGTACCAATGACTGGTATACCGCACCCGAAGAAACTGGACGCAGGCGCAGTAGCACTTCCTCATCAGCCAAGTAGCGTCCGTGGAGGGTAGCGCGGGACCATTCATCATCTGCGATGGCACCCTCAGAATCAACGACCTCAGAAAGTGGGCGTGGGTCCGCCTCATAAGCCTGGGCGATTAGGTGATTGCGTTCCACAATTCGGTCATCTTTGCCCAGCTGCCAGGGCGCTAGCACCGTGAAAGCAAAGTAGGAAAAGGTCACCACGAAGATGAGCAGCAGAACCCATCCCGGCTTGAGGAACGTCTTTAACATGCCCTTATCCTAGACCTGCTGCTCGCGAATCCAATCCAGCAGGCCAGGCTCTGCTGCTTCAATTTCCTTACGGGTTCGTGCGAAGTCTTCCACCGTGCCGTAGTAAGGATCCTCCACGTTGAGCTCCTCGGCATTCGGGTCGAAGCTGCGCATCAAACGAACGCGTTCCGGGTCGATACCTCGCTCGATGAGGGCGTCGCGGTGGCCGGAATCCATCGCGATGAAAAGATCCGCATCCATGTGCTCAGGGCCGAGCTTCGTCGCGCGGTGGGTTGCGCCGTCGTGGCCGCCGCTGCGCAGCTCCGCGATGGCGCGCGGGTCCGCGCCCTGGCCCACATGCCAGCCGCCCAATCCACAGGAAGAGGTACGGGCGACGAGATCTAGCATGTCGGTCTCCATGGCATCGCGAACGATGATTTCCGCCATGGGGGAGCGGCAAATATTGCCCGTGCAGACGAACACGAGGTGCAATGCGGAGGGGTTGTCCTCAGAAGTCATGGGGGTTTAGACCTCTTATAAGCAAATAGAGCGATTTCTGAACGAAAGCTAGGATAGTGCAGCAGCGCGCAGAGAGCGAAAACATAGCGAATAATGCATTAAGGAGCCTTAAGCCATGGCGCAGACAACCGTTGGTGATATCCGCCGCGTCCTCGAGGAAGCCTATCCGCCGCACCTGGCCGAAAAGTGGGATGCCGTGGGCCTTATCTGCGGTGATCCGGAAGACGAGGTGGGAAAGGTGGCCTTCGCACTCGACTGCACCCAGCAGGTTGCAGAAAAGGCAGTGGAGATGGGCGCGCAGATGCTAGTTGTGCACCACCCTTTGCTCCTGCGCGGGGTGACTTCCGTGGCAGCGGATACGCCAAAGGGCAAGGTCATCCACACCTTGCTCAAGGGCGGCGTCGCCTTGTTCGCAGCACACACTAATGCGGATAAGGCCCGCCCGGGCGTTAACGACAAGCTCGCCGAGCTGGTGGGCATCGAGCCGGGACGTCCGATCATTCCGCACGCGCTTTCCGACGCCGAGGTCACCGAGACCAGCCTCGGCTTGGGGCGCATCGGCGAGCTGCCCGAGCCAATGACTCTGCGCGAATTTACGCAGCAGGTCGCGAACGCGCTTCCGGAGACGGCCTGGGGAATTCGCGCGGCGGGTGACCCAGATGGCATCGTCAAGCGCGTGGCGGTCTCGAGTGGCTCCGGTGATTCCTTCCTGGATGCCGCTCGTGAGCTGGACGTGGATGTGTATGTGACCTCGGATCTGCGCCCCCACCCCGTGGACGAGCACTTGCGTGCAGGGGGACCTGCCGTGGTCGATACTGCCCACTGGGCCAGCGAATTTCCATGGACTATGCAGGCGCGCGATATCGTGGAAAAGGCTTACAAGGTGGATACTGAAATCATCGAGCTGCGCACCGACCCGTGGACATTGTCCGTCCACGGAAAATAATCGCCTCGGGAAGACCTGCCATAAGGAGAACTAAATGAAACTGTCGAAGCAACTGCAGCCTGTCCTGCTGGAACTTGCCAACCTCGAGCGTTCCCAGGGCGTTACGGGAGAAAAGACCATTCCGGAGCAGCAGGAGTACGAAAAGGCACAGCTTGAGCACAAGCGGCTTGTCGACGCCGCCGGTTCCGCCCAACTCGCCGTCGACGACATGGAGATGGAAATCCTGCGTATCCAGGCCGATGAGCGCAAGCTGCGCCAGCGCGAGCGCGACGATAAGGCCCAGTTGGGAGCCGAGGTTGACCCGGAGCGTCGCAAGGACTTGGAGCATGACTTGTATGCGGCAAAGTCGCGCATCGCAGACTTGATGAGCGAGCTGCAGGAAGCTCACAATGAGATTCACGCGCTGCGCTCGAACCGCGACGTGCACGGTGCGCGTGTGGATGAGTCCCAGCGCAAGTTGGAAAAGCTCGCGCGTGCTGCGGAGGCGGCGCAGGAGGCAGTGGATAACCGCCCGGATCCGGCAATCCGCATTGCGGAGCTGCGCGAGCAGCTGCCTGCCGACGTCCTGGATAGCTACGATTCCGTGCGCCACGAAAACGGTGTCGGTGCGGCGGCCTTCAAGGGGCGCGCATGTGGTGGCTGCTTCATCGTGCTGCCGCCGGCAGAGCAGAATGCGGTGCGTAACGCCCCAACCGAGGTCCTGCCGCAGTGCGGCGATTGCGGCTCCTACCTGGTGCGCCCGGCCTAATGAAGCTGGTTATTTATGCCGATGGCGGTTCCCGTGGCAATCCGGGAATCGCGGGTTCCGGCACCGCTGTCTATTCCGCCGACCGCCAGCAGCTGCTGCGCGAAATCGCATATGTCGTAGGTAAAAAGTCCACCAATAACGTGGCCGAGTACCACGGCTTGCTGCGTGGGCTCGAGGCCGCGGTGGAGCTAGGCGCCGACGAAGTTGATTTCTTCATGGACTCTAAGCTCGTGGTCGAGCAGATGAACGGGCGCTGGAAGATCAAGCACCCAGACATGCAGGCCCTGGCGTTGGAGGCGCGCAAACTCATCGACCAAATCGGCACGTTCAACCTGAGCTGGGTGCCGCGTGCCAAGAACAAGGTCGCGGATGCGTTGTCGAACGTGGCGATGGATGCCGCCGCCGCGGGCGAGCCGGTGGGGTTTGTCGGCGATACTGAGCAGGCGGATCAGGCTCCTGCGGTGCAGGAGCCCACCAGTGTGGAACTGGGAGAGCCGGCCGCTGCGAGCCAGCCCAGCGATTGGATGGCCGAGCAAGGCCCGGTCACGCGTTTCATCCTGGTTCGCCACGGACAAACCGCGATGTCGGTGGCCAAGCAGTACTCAGGCCATGCCGATCCAGAGTTGACCGAGTTCGGCCGCAA
Organism: Corynebacterium sp. HMSC071F07; assembly: GCF_001810285.1. Taxonomy (NCBI): domain Bacteria; kingdom Bacillati; phylum Actinomycetota; class Actinomycetes; order Mycobacteriales; family Corynebacteriaceae; genus Corynebacterium; species Corynebacterium sp. HMSC071F07. Next base: position 31,115 of record NZ_KV800709.1, on the reverse strand, counting down.
ACAGGCACTCGCAGCTGCCCAGGCGCTGGCCGATACGCCAGTCGATGCCATCGTCTGCTCACCACTCAAGCGCTGTCAGCAGACCGCACAGGCGATTGCGCGCAGCGTGCGCCCGGCCGGAGCTGATAAAGATGCTCTTGAGGTGGAAACCGTAGCGGGCTTAATCGAGGTCGACTTCGGGCTGTGGGAAGGCAAGACCTTCGCCGAGGCCCACGCTGCCGATGGCGAGCTGCACGGCCAGTGGCTAGAGGATGCCTCCGTGGCCTGCCCCGGCGGCGAGTCCTTGCAGCAGGTTCACCGCCGCGTGCGCAAGACCCGCCAGGAGTTGCAGGAAAAGTATGCGGGCAAGACCGTCGTGGTGGTCTCGCATGTCAATCCGATCAAGTCCTTTATCAGGCAGAGCTTGGACGCAGGTCCGGTGACTTTTAATCGCCTCTTTTTGGACTTGGCGTCGATAAGCATTGCGGAATTCTGGGACGGCGGCTCGATGCTGCGCGGTTTCAACGATGTGGGCCATTTGCAGTCACTGGGCTAGACTGTAACGCGCGAATGAGCCGACCGGGTGAACGCGTCCTTTCCGAACCAACCTCCACGAGGGGTAAGGCGGGGGACGAGGAAAGTCCGGACTCCACAGAGCACAGTGGTTGCTAACGGCAACCCGGGGCGACCCGCGGGCAAGTGCAACAGAAAGTAGACCGCCTAACGACTTCGTTACGCCTCGTCGTACGAAGATTCGTGAGGTAAGGGTGAAACGGTGAGTTAAGAGCTCACCAGCACCGTCAGTGATGGCGGTGGCTGGGTAAACCCCACTGGGAGCAAGGCATCATGGCCGGCATTTTTGCGGGCTTGATCAGGCGTTCGAAGGCTGCTCGCTTTAGCCTGAAGGTAGCTGCTTGAACCAACTGGCAACGGTTGGTCTAGATGGATGTTCACCGCCGCACGCTTGATGCGTGCGGGAAGACAGAATCCGGCTTATGCGTCGACTCATTCGCCCATTTTTCTGGAACAATGGGGTGGCATGAAACTCTATGCCGCCCCATTAGATTTCCGCTCCGTCGCCGCCGAATTCGGTGTGCCCACCGACTTTAGTGAGGAACTGTGTGCGGCGGCCGCGGCCGCGCAGGATCGTTTCGCCACCTTGCGCCGCGATGCGCGTGATATCCCGCTGGTTACCATCGACCCATTGGGCTCCAAAGACTTGGACCAAGCCGTGTGCATTGAGGCGCGCATGGATGGCTACCGGGTGTATTACGCTATTGCCGACGTCGCGGCTTTCATCGAGCCCGGCAGCGCCCTGGAGGAGGAGACCTTCCGCCGCGGGCAGACCATATATCTGCCTGATGAACCAGCGCGTTTGCATCCCACGGTGTTGTCGGAGGACAAGGCCTCCTTGCTGGAGGGCGTGGATCGCCCAGCCGTGTTGTGGACCATCGACCTCGATGGGGCGGGCGAGGTTCTGGACTTTACTTTGGCGCGAGCATTGGTGCGCTCGAGGGCGCGGCTGGATTATGAAGGCGTGCACGCGGATCTGGCAGCGGGCAGCATGCATTCCTCGATTGCTTTGTTGCCGCAAGTAGGAAAGCTGCGGCAGGCTTCCTCGCTGCGCCGGGAGGCGATTAATCTGCGGCTTCCTTCCCAGAGTGTCGAGGAATTCGAGGAAGATTGCCAACACCGCTATGAACTGGTCATTGAGCCGCGGTACGAGGTCATGGACTATAACTCGGAGATTTCTCTGCTGACCGGGATGTGCGCGGGGCAGCTGATGGAAAAGCACGGCGTGGGGTTGCTGCGCACGCTGCCTGCGGCCACGGCGGAAGCTGAGGAGGAGTTCCGCACTGAGGTTGCGGCCTTGGGCTATTCGCTTGACGACGCCTCGATTACTCAGTTCCTGCAAACACTCGATGCGGATTCGCCGCGGGGCATGGCCGCAATGCGGGAAGCGCAGCGCCTGCTGCGCGGTGCCGGCTACGTGTGGCTGGAGGAATCGCCCGCGGAGGTACACGCGGGCATCGGCGGCTACTACGCGCATGTGACTGCGCCGCTGCGGCGGTTGGCGGATCGATTCGCCACGGAGGTCTGCCTCGCGCTCGCACACGGCGAATCTGTGCCGGAGTGGGTTAGTTCGCGCGCTGGGGACTTAACTCGCACGATGGCCACGACCTCGCAGCTGGCCTCCCAAGTGGATAAAGCCTGTCTGAACCTGACAGAGGCAACCGTTCTCGAGCCATGGGTGGGCACGAACTTTGAAGCGATCGTGGTCCAGGGTGGGCCAACGCGTGAGAAAGCCCGCATCTTTGTGACGCAACCTCCGGTATTTGCGGAGGCTGTCGGGCACCCAGATACGGGCAGTGAGTCTAACTTCTCTCTGGTCAAAGCTGACGTGGCAGAGCGCGACGTGCTTTTTGCGTGGCCTGCTGATTAGTTGTGGTTAGTTCGCTGCTGTGGCTAGAAGGTATTAGCTTGCTCGCCGTCGAGCAGTGGAACCACCAGCAATCCGTCCTCGGCGAGGTCCGCTGCGAAGTTATCGGCCTTGGCCGCCGGCACGAAAGCGATGACAGACTGGGAAGTACCAGCGTGTGCTGAACGCGCAGAGCGTGCGCCGCGCACCGTGGCTAGCTCGGCAATCTTTTCCGCGGAGTGCAGGCTATAAACCGTGGTTAGTGCTTGCTGCGACTGGTTAAGCAGCGGGAAGAGATCGGTGCCGCGGCGCGAACGCAGGGCGCGGGCGAGCTCTTGGGCGCGCTCGGTTTCTTCCGAATAGAACACCAACCACTCGGCGGCTTCGGCCAAGGTGGGCTGGTTGGCCGAGCCATGTACCTTGTGAACTGCCTTCAGCCAATCCAGCACGCGCTGGGATGCGTCGGGCAAAAGCCGCAACGACTCAGCGCCGAAAGCATGGCAGGCATCATCGATGAAACGCTCACGCTGGCGAATCGCGGCGATGCCTGGTGTGGCATCGAAATCGCCGGGGACGGTAACAGCAAACGCGGCAATCTCGCGGGTAACTGGGTGGGGCGCCTGGGTGACGGAGCCATCCGCGTAGTCCACGATTGTTACTGTCTCGCCCACGCCTCGGAGCGCGGCAGTGTGGCGGGCACGCAGGGCGGGGTATTCGCCGAAGGTGCCGACCGACTGGGAGCAGACATCGGCGATGCGTGCGCGCAGGGGAGCGGAGTGAAGATCTTCGGCATCACCGAGCAACGCTAACGCTACAGCGACATCTCCCGCGGCAAGCGCACCAAGACCGGCTGCGAAAGGAATATCGCTAACCACCGTGACGTCCATGCCGGCGGTTTCACGAGAAAGCAGCTGGCGGTTAATCATGGTGTGTGCGATGCCGCCCCAACGGGCTGCGAAGCCACCGACCGGAGCCGCCGGGATGATGGGCTGGCCCTCAGAATCTATTGACGGCAGCTGCTCTGCGGCACGGGATGCCAGTTCGGTGAGACTGATGGCGTCGTTGATGGTCTCGCCCTCGTGCGGAACAAGGTGAACCGCAATGGTGCCGTCGGTACGTGGGCTAACCGCTGCGGCAGCACGCATCTGTGCTAAGCCCATTATGGCGACGCCACCAAAGTGGTCAATGTGCTCGCCAATGAGCGAGAAAGTAGCGGGCGCACTAGCGCAGTGTGCTGGTTCCGTGCCTACTAGTTCGAGGTGGGCAGCGTTGATTCGCTCCGCTGCGGGGGAAGAAGGCGTGGACCACATCGGCATGGTGCGAGGAACTCCTTGGTGCTGCTTTGGGGGACTTTGGACTTTCATAGTCTAGCGTTTACGCGCCAGACGCCTATTGGGATGTGCCTGTAAAGTGGTGGCACCCCTTAAACACCCTAGTGTGGCCGCCGGCCACCGCTACCCGCAACATGGGGTGCGGACAGTAGCAGCAGAAGGGCTAGTTAAGAAAAGGAGCCTTTTATGAGCAACCCAGATGAGCAGTGGTACTACGACACCGCCACCGGCAAGGTAACCCAGGGCGCTGAAAGCAGTTGGGATAACCGCATGGGCCCGTACGCCACCCGCGAGGAAGCAGAGCACGCTATCGAGATTGCGAAGGCTCGCAACGAAGCCGCTGATGCTTACGACGCGGAAGATGACGCTTAAGACTCGATCCTATTTCTTGAGCTTCTTGCTCAGCGGCTTGAACGCGGACTTGATGGCCTTGAAGGATTCGGCATAATCGTCAAGTGCTTCGAGGCCAATATTGCGTTCACGCTGGTAAAGAAGGCCGTAACCAAAAGTGTCTTCACCGCGGCGGCGAGCGGTGTTGGCCAGCTCTAGGAGCTTGTCACGGGAAGTGACGGAGTCTTGGAAATCACCCAAGACCGATTGCATTTGCTTGCAAGCCTTGTACAGGCCCTTGGTCTTTAGGTTCGTCGCAGAACCGGCAGCCTCTGCTGCATAACGCAGCTTCTTAGCGGCCTTGCGCATGTCGTGGAAGTAATCCTCACGCTCGTGCAGCGATAGTTCTGGGTTATCCCAGTTCTTGATTGCCTTCTCATGACGCTTGACCAGCTTCTTGTACGCCTCGTTGAGGTGCATCGCCATGACCTGGTCCATGGACGGAGCTTCCTGCTTCTTGGCGGCAGCGTCCTTCTTTTTCTTCGGCGCGGTGTCCGTAGCCTCTGCTTCTTGGGCGGTCTCTTCCGAACCCGAGGCCTCAGCAGCGTCCGCGGCTTCTGCAGCTGGAGTAACGGTGGAAACTACTGTGGCGTCTTCGGTCTCTTCGGCATCATCTGCAGGCGCTTCCTCGGAGTCCTGTGCTACTGGTGGGTTGGCTAGTAGCTCATCAAGCGAATCCAGCAGCTCCAAGTAGCGCTCCGAATCGAGTGCGGCAACCACGTGGCGGTGAGCGCGGCGGTATGCGGTGCCCATGTCGCGTGAGATGTGCTCGCGCGTTGCCTCGTCCAATGTGTCGGAATCTTCGGAGGCAAGCAAGCTCTGCCAGCGTTCTTCAACAACCTCAGCGTCGCGTGCTACGCCTAGGATGCCGGCGAGAAGCTTTAGCTCAGATTCGATGCGCTCGATTTCCGGGCCAACGACAATGCCGTGGAAGGTTTGAATGTGGCTGCGCAGCTCGCGGGTAGCCACGCGCATCTGGTGGACAGAATCCCATTCGTTGCGACGGACGCGGGGGTCGTAGTCGACGAGCTTGTCACGGTTCGCCTCCAGCGCACTGACCACCGCGGCGGCAGCGGAATCCGGTTCCACGCTCGAAGTCTGCAGTGCTGGAGGAAGGGGCGCGTTGCGGATGGAATCGCCCAAAGCGGACTTCAGCTTGGACGGGGAGGAGGAAACGCGTGCGCCGGCGCCGATGAGGAGGGACGTGGCTTCGCGGATGAAGCGGCTTCCTTCATTGGTGCCTGGTAGGTCGCCGGCGAGCTCCACTTCCCACTCACGCCAGGTATGCTGACCGCCTCCTTGCAGGAAGGAGAAAGCGGTGACGTGGTCATCGCAGAATTCAGCAACCGGTTTTCCCTCGGCGTTAGCAAGAACCATCTCAGTACGGTTGTTATCAACCTGGGCGATGGGGGCAAGCGGGTGATTGCGGATAACGGAGCGAACCTCGTGGAGAAGCTCTGCTGGGACCTCGTAACGGCCATCTACTGGCTCGCCGAGCTCGGCATGAATCTCCGTTCGGCCTTGGCTGCCCGGAATCTTAATGTGCCAGCCATCATCATTTCCGCCCGTACGACGACGCAACGTGATCTTTGCATGGGTCAGACGCAGGTCTTCGGTGTCGTAGTAGATGGCAGAAAGTGCGTGGTGGTGGGTTTCAGCGATGTGGTCCACGCCAGCGAGCCGGGTGAGCTCAGGCAATTGGATGGATTCAGCGACTGCGAACTTTGCTTCGACTTCGAGGAAAGTCTTCGTAGACATGCACACACCTTTAATCAATACGTATTTAAGGAAAGAAGAGTTACTAAACGAAAGCCTACCCGTCAGCGTAGGTTAATGGGGCAGGCTTTCCAGACGTTAACTGGCGATCTGCCGCTGGCTGCTTGAGCCTATGGAATCGCCTGCAAGATGCGATTTTTCAGCCGCACTTGCACCATCGTGTACCCCGGCCCAACTACTGGCAGAAAGCGTCATTGCGGAAAGGTGAGGGAACAAGCGGTTGCGGGCTTCCTCGGAACCAACCTGGCGCTCATACAGCGCCGGGATTGCCTGCCGGGCAAGGCTGCGGCCATCGGCCTCATTGCCGGTTTCTGCCGTACGGGCATCTGCTGCTTCAGACATTCCGGTGAAGTTAGCTTCATCGAGCAACTCCGAGATGCGGGCGGCATAGGACAACCAGAAACTACGGCGGTAGGCGGCGGTCTCGCCGCGGCTGCGCGCCTGGGCCGCACCGTCTCCGGAGCGCATGTACCAGTCGCATTGGCGGCTCAAGGAATCGAAGAGCTGGGCCACATGCGCGGAATCTTCCGCCGTGCCAACAACGCAGGCGATGCCCTTTTCGTGCGCGAGGATTGAGGCGCAACCATTGTGATAGGCCACAACGCCCAGCAAACTCGCTTGGTGCTTTACATACGGGGCGTGGATATGCACGCGCCGAGCAAGGAAATCTGGAGCGTGCCCAGCAAACACATCTTCCACACGGTAGCGCTGTTGCAGGGACTGCGCCTTGGCAATGAGCGCATCCGCTTCATTCTCAAAGGGAGTGGATTCCGCCTTGCGCAGGAGGTTGTTTATCTTCTCGCGAATCTTCGCTTGCTTCGGATCAATATCCGCTTGGCGGTCCTTCGCGGCCGCGACCAAAAGCTCAGTATCACGCAGCTTAGGCAGTCGTAACAGCTCCAGGCTTAGCTTGCGAAGTGTTTCCTCCGGGAGAATCAGCGAGCCCGAACGTGGTGGCGCTAATTGCAGCCATTGCTTGCGCAGTACCGGCGAAGAAATGCGCGCCGGGACGCGTGGTGCGGCGCGATAGAGCAGGGGATGGACCTTAGGACCTAGAACGTGGAGGATATCGGCCGGTGCCCAGCCTTTCTCGGCGGCCCAGACAGCGTTGATGAGAGCTTCGTTGTGGAGAGCGCGGTGGGAGTGGTCAGTGTCTTGGTACATGGTTTTCCTTTCGGCTGTGTTCGAATGTGTGTTCAGCAAAGCACGCCGCCCAGACATCCCTTCCACGCATCGCCCCCACCTTTTGCCCCCGAGATACTTTGCTGAAATGGTCAAACGCCGCCCAAAGTAGTGTCTAATAGAGTGCGCAATTTACGCGTGTATCGCAGGTAAGGTTTAGAGCATGAACAGCCAACATGAATTCGTCCTCCGCACAGTCGAAGAACGCGATATTCGCTTCATCCGCCTGTGGTTCACCGACATCTTGGGCGCACTCAAGTCCGTTGTCATGAGCCCCTCCGAGCTGGAATCAGCATTCGAGGAGGGCGTAGGTTTCGACGGTTCATCTATCGAAGGTTTTTCCCGCATCGCCGAGTCGGATACTCTCGCCCTGCCAGATCCTTCGACCTTTCAGATCATGCCTTTCGACCAAGATGAGCCGGAGATTGCTTCGGCGCGCATGTTCTGCGATATTGCCCAACCAGACGGCCAGCCTTCCATGGTGGATCCGCGCCATATCCTGCGTCGCCAGGTCACCGAAAGCGCCAATGAGGGCTTTACCTGCATGGCTGCACCAGAAATCGAGTTCTACCTGCTGGAGCAATCGCCGGATAATACAAATCTCATCGCGACGGACAATGGCGGTTACTTCGACCAAGCCACCCATGACCGCGCGCCGAGCTTCCGCCGTCACTCCATGTCGGCGCTAGAGGCCTTGAGTATTGCCACGGAATTTAGCCACCATGAGACCGCGCCGGGCCAGCAGGAAATCGATCTACGCCATGCCGACGTGATGACCATGGCCGATAACATCATGACCTTCCGCCACGTCATAAAACAGGTGGCTGCTGACCAAAAAGTCCAGGCCACGTTCATGCCGAAGCCTTTTGAACACTTGCCAGGTTCTGGCATGCACACCCACTTGAGCCTGTTTGAAGGAGAGCACAATGCTTTCCACGATCCCGACGATGAATTTTCCTTGTCCCAAACCGCCAAGCAGTTCATTGCGGGCATTTTGGAGCACTCCGTTGAGTTGACTGCTGTGACCAACCAATGGACCAATTCCTATAAGCGCTTGATGTTCGGCAACGAGGCGCCGGGCTCAGCAACCTGGGGCGTTTCGAATCGTTCTGCGCTCGTCCGCGTGCCTACCTACCGTCTGGGCAAGGCGGAGTCGCGTCGCGTGGAGATCCGTTCGCTGGATTCTGCGATGAACCCATACTTGGGTTATGCCGTCTTGCTGGCAGCAGGCCTGCGTGGCATCAAGGAAGGCTACGAGTTGGGCGATCCCGCAGAGGACGATGTCCATCAGCTCACTCGCCGCGAGCGCCGCGCTATGGGCTACCGCGACCTGCCCGTCAGCTTGGACCAGGCCCTGCGTGAGTTTGAAAAGTCGGAGTTTATGGCGGAAGTCCTAGGCGAGCATGTCTTCGAGTATTTCTTGCGTGCCAAGTGGGATGAATGGCACTCCTATCAGCAGCAAATCACCAGCTTTGAGCTCAACCTCAACTACTAGTTAGGCACTTTAAAGGATTTTGATGCGCCCTATTGCAGTTCCCTCGCCGGCCACCCTAGGCCTTACTCGAGCGACGGCAGCTAAAGATCTTGAACAACTGGGCTGGGATAATCCCGAGTCGCTAGAGCTTTTGTGGACGCTCGCAGCTTCGGGTGATCCGGACCTTGCGCTGAACACGCTAATCCGCATGTATGAGGCTGTTCCCGAGCTCGATGGGCAGCTGCGTAGCAGCGAGGAATTGCGCGTGCGCACCTTAGCTTTGCTCGGGGCGTCGACAGCATTTGGTGATCACTTGGCTGCTAATCCCGAGCTGTGGCGGGAGCTGGCCAAGCCCTTGCCCACGCCAACTGAGATGCTGCAGGAGATTCTTGGCGCAGTGGGCGCTCAACCTGCAGATTTTACCGAGGACGCGCAAGAGGAACGCCCCGATACAGCCACGCCGGATTTGAACACGGCCGGCACCTACCGAGCCGCCGCAGGGGACCACAAGGCGGTGCTTAAGTCCACCTATCGCACGCTCATGATGCGCATCGCCGCTCATGATCTTGCGGGTACGTTTTTCTCCCGCAAGGGGCAGTCTGCGCCGCAGCCGCGCTTGGAGTTCCAGGTTGTCACGCGGCTTTTGACTGCGCTTGCCGACGCCGCCCTTACTGCCGCGCTCGCCGTCGCCATCCGCAACGTCTACGGCGACGACCCCCGTCGACGCGAAACTGGCAGTCATGGCGATGGGCAAGTGCGGAGCTGGCGAGCTGAATTACATTTCCGACGTCGATGTCATCTTCTTATCCGACGTCGTTACGCCGAAGATTACGCGGGTGGCCTCCGAGTTTAATCGAATCGGCTCGGCCTCCTTCTTCGAAGTCGATGCCAACCTGCGCCCCGAGGGAAAGTCCGGCGCGCTGGTGCGCACCTTGGAATCCCACGTTGCTTATTACAAGCGGTGGGCAGAGACTTGGGAGTTTCAGGCTCAGCTCAAAGCACGTCCACAGACCGGCTACTTGCCGCTCGGCGAGGATTACCTGGCCCAGATCGGTCCTATGGTGTGGACCGCATCCCAGCGTGATTCGTTTGTGGAAGATGTCCAAGCCATGCGCCGCCGCGTGCTGGATAATGTGCCAAAAGAGTTGCGGCAACGCGAGCTGAAACTGGGAGAGGGCGGGCTGCGCGACGTCGAGTTTGCGGTGCAGCTGCTTCAGCTGGTGCACGGCCGCTCCGATGAGACCCTGCGCGTTCTTTCTACGGTGGATGCGCTCACCGCCCTGGTCAGCGCTGGATACGTGGGGCGTGAAGATGGCACGCAGTTGATCGAGGCCTATGAGTTTCTCCGCTTGCTAGAACACCGTCTGCAGCTTGAGCGCTTCCGCCGCACTCACGTCTTGCCTCCCGCCGATGATAAGCAGGCCCTTAAATGGCTTGCCATCATCTCCGGGTTCACCCCGCAGGGCAATAAGTCCGCCGCCGAGCGCTTGGACCAGTACCTGAAGACCACGCGCTTGCGAATTCAGGATCTCCACTCCCGCCTGTTCTACCGGCCGCTGCTTAATTCGGTGGTCTCCATGTCCGCCGACGAGCTCAAGCTTTCTCCGGAGGCGGCAAAGCTGCAGCTGGCAGCACTTGGCTATGTCTATCCCGACCGCGCCTTTGAGCACCTGACCTCCTTGGCTGCGGGCACGTCGCGAAAAGCTAGGATTCAAGCCATCTTGCTGCCTACGCTCATGGGTTGGCTTTCCTCGACCGCAGACCCAGATATGGGCCTGCTTAACTATCGCAAGCTCTCTGAGGCTGCGTATGACCGGCAATGGTTCCTGCGCATGCTGCGCGACGAAGGCATCGTGGGGCAGCGTCTAATGAGCATCTTGGGCACCTCGCCCTTTGCTTCGGACCTCATCATTAGCGCTCCCGACGTCGTCAAGCAGCTCTCCGACGGCGCTTCGGGCCCGAAGCTGCTGGAAACCAAGCCCGAGCAGGTATCGAAGGCGTTGGTTAATTCCACCAAGCGTCATGCAGACCCCGACAAGGCGGTGGCGGTGGCCCGTAGCTTGCGCCGCGTGGAATTAGCGCGCATTGCCGCGGCGGACTTGCTCGGATTTATGTCAGTGCAGCAGGTGTGTTACGAACTATCCACGATTTGGGATGCCGTGCTGGAGGCAGCGCTGCGCGCGGAGATTCGTGCTTGGCTTGGCGACGCCGCGCAAGAGGAACCGCCCGCACGCATCGCCGTCATCGGTATGGGGCGCCTGGGCGGAATGGAGCTGGGCTTCGGCTCTGACGCCGACGTCATCGTGGTGGCCGAACCTAGCGAGGGCATGGACGAGACGGAAGCCGTCAAGTGGGCAATCGGGATCGTCGATAAGCTGCGGCGTCGGCTTTCTAAACCTTCCGGCGATCCGCCGCTCGACGTTGACCTGGGGCTGCGCCCAGAAGGCCGTTCCGGTGCCGTGGTGCGCACGATTGCCTCTTATGAGCGTTATTACCGCGAGTGGGGCGAGGCTTGGGAGATGCAGGCGCTGCTGCGTGCGGCCTTCGTCGCTGGCGATCGCGGCGTGGGGGAGAAGTTCCTAGCTATGGTCGATGGTTTCCGCTATCCCGCTGATGGCGTTAGCGAAAAGACCTTGCGCGCGATTCGCCGTATGAAAGCTCGCGTGGATAACGAGCGTCTGCCGCGCGGTGCTGATCGCAACACCCATACCAAGCTGGGTCGCGGCGGGTTGTCCGACATCGAGTGGACCGTACAGCTTTTGACCATGATGCATGCCCATGATTACCCGGACCTCCACGATCCTTCGACGTTGCGCGTGCTGGATGCAGTGGAAAAACACGAGCTGATTCCGCCGGAGAAGGTTCAGGTGCTGCGGGATGCCTGGCTGCTGGCAACCGACGCCCGCAACGCCCTGGTTCTCGTGCGCGGTAAGCGTGTGGATCAGCTGCCGACGCCGGGACCTCAGTTGGCCCAGGTGGCCGGTGCTGCCGGCTGGGCACCGGAGGACAACCAGGAATTCCTGGACACCTATCTCAAGACCACGCGGCATGCCCGCAAGGTGGTCGACGAGGTCTTCTGGGGTGAGGCGGAGACCTTCGAGCACGAAAATGCCTAGGCTGGGAACGCAGAGAATGAAAACTGTCCCAGCATTGAGCTTAAAGAATTGAGAAAGCCATGTCTTTGAATTTGTCGCTTGATATCACCACCGCCACCTTGGCTGACTTGGAGGCCTTCCTAGCCGCGGCTCGGGCAGCCGGGGCCACAGGCAGCGACGCGCTAGAGCTGGAGGACGCGCAGCTTCGCGTAAGCGTCACGAAGCCGAGGCCGGAAGAAAATATTCACGCCCCGGCGGATGAACCAGCCACCACACAATCAACGCAGCCGCAGGCTCCGCGTCATTCCCAGCAGCCGCGCAGCGCGTGGGAGCGCACCTTGGGCGATAATGCACTTCGCTCTGTCATCGATATTCTTTCTGAGCGTCTCGACCCACCACGTGGCGGCAGCTCCTTTGGTAACTTTGGCCCAAGTATTTAGAACCGCCCTAAGCCAGGATTAGACTTTAAAACCGTGTATCGCAACAAGATCGTCGCCGTGTGGGCGAGTGTGGCCGTGCTGGCGATCCTCGCACTGGGCATTGGCGTGTTTGCCACCACTCGGGATAATCCGCCGGCTGGTGCGCAGACCGTGGCAGAGGCCATCGGTGGCGGTGTGCTGCAAAATGACAATTCCACAGCGCCGTCGAATATCGATGAAGAGCGCATGTACTCGCTGGCTGAAGCGCTTGGCATTCCCCCCGAGTCGATGCCGCGCGACATGCTCGAATCCGCGAATCGTTCCGAGTCCCGCGGAACCATGATTCAGGTTTTGCGCAAAGCAATCGAGCAAGGCGTTCTCAATGATGAGGAGGCCGCCGTTATCCTCAAGGCCTTTGATTTGGGCCTGGTCAACCCAGCCGTCGATACCATCGTCGCGGAAAGCTCCCCAGCGCAGTAATCACAGGAACACACAGGTGCCGTGCAGGCCCACACGAAGCATCCGGCAGGTGCCAGACTTAATGTAATCCTCATAAATATAACGAATGCATAACGCATTGCGCGTGGAGGAGGAACATGAGCTGGCGCGAGAAACTTGGCACCGCGATCGGTGTTTCATTGGCCGTAGCAATTCCGGTCACTGGCGGACTCGGCGTTTCCTATGCGGTCAACGCCATGCCAATAGAATCCAGTGCGGAAATTCCCATTAACTCTGATGAAGTTTCGCAAAGCCCGTTGAAGGAGCCCGGCCAGGAACTCGGGGAAGCGTTGCGTAGGTTCCATCCCGGCTTATAGTGGGTGAGTATGTTGCTGCGCTCCGTCTCGCTAAAGAAACAGGAACTGGATAGTTACCTGCTCCAGCTGCCCATGGTGCAATACCTGCAGGACCTGCCGTACTTCGAGTTCACCTCGCCCGTGACCTGCTTGGTGGGTGAAAACGGGGCGGGCAAGTCCACGCTTCTAGAAGCAATCGCGCTGCGCCTGCGCTTTTCGCCCTTTGGCGGGCGCTACGACGACGCCAAGCGCATCCGCGCGCCTTTTCGCGGCCTGTCCGCGGGGCTGAACTGTAAGCTCGACGAGAATCTACAACGTGGCTATTTCTTACGCGCCGAAACGCATGAGTCCGTGCTTGAGGCGGCTAATAGCCCAGACGAGCGCGCCGGGCGTAATACC
>NZ_KV800709.1:0-17757 GCF_001810285.1 Corynebacterium sp. HMSC071F07 | reverse complement strand
CCTTGCCGCGCGAGGTGGACTTGGAGCACCGCTCCCACGGCGAGTCTGTCTTCGACGTGCTGGGCGAGCATATCGACGGCCGCGGGCTCTATATCCTTGACGAGCCCGAAGCCGGATTGTCCGTCGTGCGGCAGATGGCGCTCGTGGCCGAAATTCATCAAGCCGCAGAGCGCGGCGCCCAGTTCCTCATTGCCACGCACTCGCCGATTCTGCTTGCCGTGCCGGGCGCGGACATCGTCGAGCTTGGCGACGCCGGTTTCGAGAGGATTTCCTTCGACGCAGCCGAGCCCGTGGCGGCCACCCGGGAATTCCTGGAGGCGCCAGAGGAAACGATAAAGTTCCTGATTACCTAGGAGACGCTGACAACCTTGACCTTCGGGCCAGTGCCTCCGCCGCGCTTGCGCAGGAAGTGCGTGACAGCTATGCCGAGCATGCCCGCAAGCCAAATGATGAGGGAAGTTACAGCGGCCGCGTGGAAGTCACCCAGTTCGTAGTGTGGCGCGTGGCCACGGCTATCGAGCACCATGCCAAAAATTTGCGCTGCCACCATCGAAGAGATGAATCCACCCATGTTGGCCAAGCCTGTTGCCGTGGCCACCACACTGCGTTCCATGTTCTCGCGCACGATGTCGAAGCCATAGTTCGAGCACGGAGAGCATAACGAAATAGCCACCATGAGGATGAAAAGGCTGAAGAAGCTGTTGCCCCAGAGGAAGAAAGCTGTCCACGACATTATGTTGAGTGTCGTGAAAAACAGTGCCATCCAGTCGCGGAAACCCTGTGCACGCGAGGAAATCTTGCCGTGGATTGGCCCTAACGCAATCATGCAGATCGTATAAAAGGTCAGCACCGTTCCGGCCTGCACCTTGGAGATTCCTAGTCCCTCCGTCATGAACGGCATTCCCCACAACATGACAAATACAGTCGCACCCAAAAGGCCACAGAAGTGGATGAAAAATCCCTGCCATGCAACGGGGGAACGCAGCACCATGGCCAGTCTGGCGGCCAAGGAATGCGCCTGCGAATTGGGTTGCTCGGCGGGAGTTTCGATGATGCCTAGAGCTTCAGGCGTGTCCGCTACGGCAACCGCCGCAGCTAATGCGATGAGGATGCCCGCCGCACCCAAAGCTACAAAGGCCGTGGTCCATCCGGTCCACCCCAAAAGCGCAGCGAAAGGAATAGCGGAGACGAACTGGCCGAGCTGACCCAACGACGAGGTCACCTGGGTAAACATTGGCGTGCGGTGCAAAGGGAACCAATATGGCAGGATGCGCATCACGGATAAGAAGGCCGTGGCGTCGCCCGCGCCAATCAAAAGCCGAGCGGCAATAGCCATCCAATAATTTGCGGTTAAGCCCAGCGCTACCTGCCCCACGCCCATGATGACAGCGCCAATAACGAGCAGTTTGCGAGGGCCATACTTATCAATGAGTACACCCGTAGGAATCTGTGCGAACGCATAGATGCCCAACTGCACCGAGGTGAAGACCGCAATGCGAGAGGCATCGACGTCGAAACGCTCCATCGCTTCCAGCCCCGCCACACCAAAAGAGGTACGCCCGGTAATCGCCACGATGTAGACAAGTATCGCGGCAACCCAAATGGATAAGGCCTTGGTGGTCACAACTTCCCGTGGATTTGGCACAGACATGGCTGATACTTTACGCGTGCCCGACTATGATGCAGGGGGTGAAGTACATTTCTACGCGCGACGCTAACCGTCAGCCCGCTTCTTTTACCGATATTCTCTTAGGCGGGCTTGCCCCTGACGGCGGCCTTTACCTGCCGGAATCCTATCCGCAACTAAACGGCGCTGTGCTTAACGAATGGCGTCAGTTGCTCGCTGAGGAAGGCTACGCGGCGCTTGCGGCAGAAGTACTCAAGCTTTTCGTGGATGATATTCCAACTGATGATCTGGAGGCCATCGCGCAGCGCGCGTACACCCATCCTAAGTTCGCGAGCGAGGAAATTGTCCCCGTGACCGCGCTGGGTGATGGCCTTTTCATCGGCCACCTCTCCGAAGGACCTACCGCTGCCTTCAAGGACATGGCCATGCAGCTGCTCGGCGAGCTCTTCGAGTACGAGCTGGGCCGCCGCGATGAAACCCTCAACATCTTGGGCGCTACCTCGGGCGATACTGGCTCTTCTGCGGAATATGCCATGCGCGGGCGCACCGGAATCCGCGTCTTCATGCTGACCCCGGCAGGCCGCATGACTGCTTTCCAGCAGGCTCAGATGTTCGGCCTTGATGATCCGAATATCTTCAACATCGCGCTCGATGGTGTCTTCGATGATTGCCAGGACGTGGTTAAGGCAACCTCCAACGATGCCGGGTTTAAGAAGGAATTCCGCATCGGCGCCGTTAATTCCATCAACTGGGCACGCCTTATGGCGCAGGTCATTTACTACATCAACTGCTACCTGAAGGTCACCTCTGACAACGAGCAGAAGGTCTCTTTCTCCGTGCCCACCGGCAACTTCGGTGATATCTGCGCCGGCCATATCGCCCGTTCGATGGGGCTTCCCATCGACAAACTCATCGTCGCTACCAACGAAAACGACGTGCTCGATGAGTTCTTCCGCACCGGCAACTACCGTCCGCGCCCGGCGGAGGAGACCTACAAGACCTCCTCGCCGTCGATGGATATCTCCCGCGCCTCGAACTTTGAGCGCTTCGTCTTCGATTTGCTTGACCGTGATGCCTCCCGCACCGCGGAACTCTTTGGCTCCAAGCTGAAGGAGGGCGGATTCCAGCTGTCCGCCACAGAGCTCGCTGCCGCGCGCGATGAGTACGGCTTTAGTTCCGGCGCCTCCACGCATGCTGACCGCCTAGCAACCATTGCATCGGTCAAGGAGCGTTATGGCTACCTGGTGGATCCGCACACCGCGGACGGCATCAAGGTCGCCCGCCAGGTGCAAAAGGAAGAGGACATCAAGACACCGATCATCTGCCTGGAGACCGCCCTGCCGGTGAAGTTCTCCGAGACTATCGTCGAGGCCATCGGAACCGAGCCAGCAGTTCCGGAGCGTTTTGCTGGCATCATGGATGCACAAAGGCATGTCACGGATCTGCCCAACGACGTCGCTGCAGTCCAAGACTTCATCCGCCGCTCCATAGCACAGACCGACGTGAAACAGCACCCCAGAGGAGCATAAAAGATGGCACAGGAACAGTTCTCCGGACCGGAATACTTCACCGAGTTCGACCCAGAGAAGTTCATCCGCGATCTCAAGGAGATGGCGGAGATGGAAAAGGAAAACAAGCAAGCTTCCGAAGCAGACAAGAACACCGATGGTGATGGCACGGTCTAGCTCGCGGGTACCACAGATAGCAGCCGCCGTGGCTTTAGCAATTGGCCTCGGCGGCTGCTCTTTGATCCCCACGCAGACGGTGCAGCACGCGCTTGGCGACGCCGCGGCCACCCTCACTGGCGAATCCGCCGCACCGGAGGCGTCGGAAAGCGATGCTCAGGTAAACAACGAGGGTGACGCGGAAGCCACGCCAGCGCAGCCGGAAATCCCCGCCGCGAACCCCGATACCTCGCGGCCTGCGCTCTCACCCATGCCGGCGGGAACCGCGTTGGATATCTCCTCCCAGGAACCGAAACCGGGAGAGTATTTTGACTTCCAGATGTGCACCGCAGCATGGTCTTTCTCGTTGGAAGATGGCCGCAACTTCGCGGTGACCGCATCGCACTGCGGCAAACCCGGCGACCGTGTGTGGGCCGGAAACGCGCATCGCACCTTTACTTTCCCAGCAGAACCAATCGGGGAAGTGGTCTATTCGGACTTGTATTCCGATACCACCCACGGCCTCGACTTCGCGCTCATCGAGCTGCATGCCGACGTGGGTTACTACACGCCGAAATACATGGAGGCCGGCGTGGCCACAACGGGCGAGCTCCCACAACAGCTGTGCAAGCTAGGGCGGATCACTGGGGAGACCTGTGGCGAGCTAAGCCATGGCCCGGAAAAGGGCGGGCTGAAGTCCGGCGAGATCCGCATGGAAACCACGGCCGCTCGGGCGCGCCTGTGCGGTACCCAAGGCGATTCCGGCGGGCCGATGTACGCCCAACTGCCAGGAGGACCCGCAATCGTCGGCGTAGTCTCTGGCACCACGCAGGAGCTAAAAGGTCAGTGCGCCGAAGCGTCGGACATGGAGCTTTCCTTTACCCCTGCAGCCGATATCGTAGCGCTCATCCCGGAGATTTTGGGCTCTGAAATAGCGCAGGCGGCCTAGCGCGGGCGCGGCCAAAAGCGGACAAAGCTAGCGGCTAGGGGAGGAGGCATGGCAACCCCTGAATACATCCTCAACCTCCGTGAGAAGGTGGGCCACCAGCAGCTATTCCTGCCGGCGTGCACCGCAGTTATTGTCCGCGATGTTCCCATGAACGCGGCGCTATGGGAAGTCCCATCGGTGCTGCTGGTGCAACGCGCCGACAATGAGACCTGGGCGCCCGTCGAGGGCATCTGCGAGCCTGGCGAGGAAATCACCACCACAGCCATCCGTGAGGTCAAGGAAGAAGTCGGACTCGATGCCACCGCGGAAGCGCTGCTTGGCGTGGGGCAGGTAGGCCCTGTCACCTACGACAATGGCGACGAGTGCATGTTCATGTCCACCGCACTGCGGCTTTCGGTTCCAGAAGGCGCGGAGCCAGTGGTCTCTGACGAGGAAAACCTCGCGGCGCAGTGGTTCTCCGTGGCCCAAATGCCGGCTTCGGTAAGCGCCCGTAACCGTATGCTGATCGGTGATGCCGTGGCACAAATGAAGCACCCGAAGGGCTTTCGCCCCCGCATGGGATTTGTAAAACGCAACTAGCAATCGCGTATGCCTAAAACCACCGCCAACCTGGATTTCTGTCAGCTCATTGTTTCTATTTGATGGCTGGTGATAGTCTGAAGATCCGTAGGTCGCCGCGCGAGGCGTCCCGCGGATTTTTTGATCTTCAAGGGGTGTCTCGTTGCGCTGAGCTTGCCGCATCAGCAATCAAATTCCTCGAAAGGTGCATGCCATGCCACCTCGTTCCAACCAGAACACCAAATTCATTTTCGTCACCGGAGGAGTTGTCTCCTCCCTGGGCAAAGGCTTAACAGCGGCATCGCTGGGGCAGCTGCTTTCTGCCCGCGGACTCTCGGTGACCATGCAGAAGCTCGACCCATATCTCAACGTCGACCCAGGCACCATGAACCCGTTCGAGCACGGCGAGGTCTTTGTCACCGAAGACGGTGCCGAGACCGACCTCGACCTGGGCCACTACGAGCGCTTCTTGGACCGCAACCTCACGAAGAACGCGAATGTGACCACGGGCAAGGTGTACTCCTCGGTCATCGCGAAGGAGCGCCGTGGCGAGTACTTGGGCAAGACCGTGCAGGTCATCCCGCACATCACCGATGAGATCAAGGATCGCGTGCTCGCGATGGCCGCGCCCGATGCCTCCGGCAATGTGCCGGACGTGGTCATCTCCGAAATCGGCGGCACCGTGGGCGATATCGAATCGCAGCCCTTCCTGGAGGCCGCACGGCAGGTACGTCATGCCGTCGGCCGCGAGAATATCTTCTTCATCCACTGCTCGTTGGTGCCATACCTCGGCACTTCGGGGGAGCTGAAGACGAAGCCGACCCAGCACTCCGTGGCGGAGCTGCGCTCCATCGGCATCGTGCCGGACGCAGTGGTGCTGCGGTGTGACCGCGACGTTCCGGATGGCTTAAAACACAAGATTGCGCTGATGACCGACGTCGAGGAAGAAGGCGTGGTGTCCTGCCCTGATTCGCCGTCCATCTATGACATCCCGGAGGTGCTCTACCGCGAGCACCTGGACACCTTCGTCATCCGCAAACTAGGCCTGCCTTTCCGCGATGTGGATTGGACCCAATGGGGCGAGCTACTGGATCGCGTCCGCAACCCGCGTCATGAGGTCACCGTGGGCATCGTGGGCAAGTACATCGACCTCCAGGATGCGTACCTTTCCGTGGCAGAGGCAATCCGGCATGCGGCCTTTGCTCACCACGCGAAGGCGAAAATCAAGTGGATCACCTCGGATGACTGCGAAGCAGACTCAGCCACTCCGCTGGGCGATCTCGACGCCATCGTGGTGCCAGGCGGCTTCGGAGTGCGCGGCATCGAGGGCAAGATCGCCGCGGTGAGCTACGCCCGAGAGAACAAGATTCCTTTCCTGGGCCTGTGCCTGGGTCTGCAGTGCACCGTGCTGGAGGCGGCCCGCCAGGCAGGCATTGCCGACGCCTCCTCGACAGAGTTTGACCCCGAGACCTCTGCGCCAGTCATCGCCACGATGGAGGAGCAGCAGGCGGCCGTCTCCGGCGAGGCGGATCTCGGCGGCACCATGCGCCTGGGCGCTTATCCAGCTGTGCTCGCTGAAGACTCCGTCGTGGCGAAGGAATACGGCACCACTGAGGTCTCTGAGCGCCACCGCCACCGCTACGAGGTCAACAACGCCTACCGTGCGCAGATCGAGCAAGGCTCCGGCCTGGTCTTCTCCGGCACCTCGCCCGACGGCAACCTGGTCGAATTCGTGGAGTACCCTGAGCACCCATTCATGGTGGCCACCCAAGCCCACCCCGAATACAAGTCGCGCCCAACGAAACCGCACCCGCTCTTTGACGGGCTGATTGCAGCGGCGCTGAGCTAAAGGCCGCCGGCCGCTAAGCAAGCGGCCTAAAATGCGTAAAATCCCTGCGGAGAGCTTGTGCTTCCGCAGGGATTTTCTGTGCACCCTAATTAGCAGTCCTAATTAGCAGTCGTAGTACATCTCAAACTCCTGCGGGGTTGGGCGCAGGCGGGAAGGAGCGATTTCCTTTTCGTTCTTGTACTGCAGGTAGGTCTCGATGAGGTCCTCGGTGAAGACGTCGCCCTCGGTCAGGAACTCGTTATCTTCCTCCAGGGCGCGCAGGGAAGCCTCAAGGCTGGTTGGTGCCTGCGGGATGGAAGCCTGCTCTGCCGGTGGCAGCTCGTAGAGGTCCTTATCCACCGGAGCGTGTGGCTCGATGCGGTTCTTGATGCCATCGAGGCCAGCCATCATCATCGCAGCGAAACCGAAGTACGGGTTACCTGATGGGTCCGGAGCGCGGAACTCGATGCGCTTTGCCTTCGGGTTGGAGCCGGTGATCGGAATGCGGATTGCCGCGGAGCGGTTGCGCTGGGAGTAGACCAGGTTAATCGGGGCCTCAAAGCCCGGAACCAGGCGGTGGTAGGAGTTCAGAGTTGGGTTGGTAAACGCCAGAACTGCCGGTGCGTGGTGGAGGATGCCGCCGATGTAGTAGCGCGCGATATCGGAAAGGCCACCGTAGCCTGCCTCATCGTAGAACAGCGGCTTGCCGTCCTTCCACAGGGACATGTGGGCGTGCATGCCGGAGCCGTTGTCACCCGCGAGCGGCTTTGGCATGAAGGTTGCGGACTTGCCGTACTCAGCGGCGGTGTTCTTGATGATGTACTTGAAGGTCTGAATATCATCAGCCGCGTGCAGCAGGGAGTTGAAGCGGTAGTTGATCTCATTTTGACCCGCGCCCACCTCGTGGTGGAAGCGCTCGATCTGGAAGCCGGCGTTCTGCAGGTTGCGCACCATGGCATCGCGGACTTCGCCATGCTTGTCGACGGGCGCGGTGGGGAAGTAGCCGCCCTTGACGCGGGTCTTGAAACCGGTGTTCGGGGTGCCGTCGAAGTTGGCCTCGTTGCCGCGGTTCCACCAGCCCTCGTCGGTGTCTACCTCGTAGAAACCATGGTCGATGTCGGTGGAGTAGCGCACGGAATCGAAGAGGTAGAACTCGGCCTCGGCGCCGAAGTTGCACACGTCCGCGATGCCGGTGGAAGCAAGGTATTCCTCGGCCTTCATTGCGACGTTGCGTGGGTCGCGGGAGAAAGGCTCCAAGGTGAACGGATCGTTGACGAAGAACTTGATGTTCAGCGTCTTGGAGGAGCGGAAAGGATCCACCATCGCGGTTGCTGGGTCTGGCAGCAGGGTCATGTCAGACTCATCGATGGAGGTAAAGCCACGGATGGAAGAACCGTCGAATGCGAGGCCTTCTTCAGCGGCGGCCTCGGTGAACTCCGAAGCGGGAATTGAAAAGTGGTGCTCGGTGCCGGGAACGTCAGTAAAACGAATATCGACGAACTTTACGTCTTCATCCTCGATGAACTTGACGATTTCCTGGACGGACTCGAAAGACACTGTTTGTCTCCTCAGGGGTTTAGAAAAATGTTCTTCATCGAAGTTTACTAGCTTTATTTGGCCTTCGGACGTTAACCCATCGATCTATAGATATATTTCGTTTTCGTGTCTGCATGCAGGGGGCACTAGATTGGTCAACATGGCTGATAAGCGAACATGGCTCGATGGACCCGCAATCCCGGGCGAAAATGATGACTTCGAAGGCCCCGGCGCATGGCCGGGCGAAAAGCTCGGACTTCCTGAGTCTGGCTCCGGGGCGCTGGCGCCGGTGGCCCGCCGTGCAGGGGCGGTTCTCATCGACTGGATCGTGTGCATGCTGCTGGCCAATCTCATCGTGATGTTCACCCACGCGCTGGGCGGCCCTGCATTCCTGGGCTACATGCTGTGGGTCATCGTCGGCATCCTCTGCGGCTGGCTCTTCGCTCGCACTCCGGGCATGCTTTTGCTGGGCATGGGCGTGGCGCGTCTCGACGCCCCGGGGCAAACGGTGGGCTTCTGGCGCGCGGCAGTGCGCACCATCCTCACCGGCTTCCTCTTCCCAGCCGCAATGGTCGATACCGACGGCCGCGGTATCCACGACCGCGCAACCGGCACCGCAGTGATCATGGTCTAGTTCCTCTATCTTGCGGCGTCGCAGGGCGCTTCCTACAAAACCTAAAAGCGGCCCTTCCTTGGTGGATTCCAAGGAAGGGCCGCTTTTGCACAAGTATTATTTGCCCTTACGCTGCTGTGCGCGGCGCATGCGGCGGTTCATGCCAGCCATGTTCTGCGCCTGGCGCGGCATCGGGCCCTTCGGCAGACCCGGGGTGGTGCCTGGCAGGTCATCCATAGCCTCAATCTTGCGGATGGTTGCGTAGGTCTCATCCTTTTTGAAGTTACGCGGGAACTTCATCACGTGATTGCGCAGCTTGGACACTGGAACCTCGTCCTCGCCGTTGCCCACCCAGACCTCGTAGACCGGAACGCCGCCGGCGAGCTTATCCACGCGCTTTTTCAGGGTGTTGAGAACCGGAGTCAGGCGCTTGCGGTCACCTTCGCAGACGAAGATGACGCCGGCATTGCCGATGACGCGGTGGATGAGGTCCTGATGGCGGGTAACGCCGACCGCGGTCTTGACCTTCCAGACGATGCCCACGGTGTTGCGCAGCTGCTGCTCCAGCGCCCAACCCGCAACGCCCGGCTGATCCTCGACCTTTTTGTACATGTCGCGCTCAAGGCGGCGGGTAAACAGCCACATCGCCAGCAAAGCGCCGATGCCGAGACCCAGGATGAGCATGAACCACTCGCCGTGAAAGAGCAGGCCGATAAGGAAGAACAACAGGCCCATGCCGAGGAAAGCGGCGAGCATGATAGGAATCAATGCCTTGTCATGCTTGCGCTGCATATTGAACGCTTGCCACATCTGGGAACGGGTTTGCTTGCGCTGCTCGCGTTTTGCGGCGCGCTCTTGCTTCTTTGCAGCCTTCAGGCTTGCCTTATCGTCTTGTGCCATGGTTCCTACTTTAAAGGTCAGCGCTGCAAATTAACGAATTGCAGCGGCAGCGGAGTCAGCGTTTGCCGGGGTCTTTACCATGCGGGTCGTTACCGGGGTTTCCTGGGAAGGGCCGTACTTCTCGAGCAGCGTCGAAGCCTCTTGGGCGGTAGCGCCCTTCGAGGTCTCAGCCAGGTGCTGCAAATTTTCTGGCAATTCGAAGCCGCGGGCCTCCATAGCCTGTACGTACAGGCGGCCAGCGCGGTAAGAAGAACGCACCAGTGGGCCAGACATGACGCCGCCGAAGCCGAGCTCCTTGGCCAGCTTGGAGTGTTCGACGAACTCCTCCGGGCGGACCCAACGCTCGATCGGGTGGAAGCGCGGGCCTGGGCGCAGGTACTGGGTAATGGGGATGATGTCGCAGCGAGCAGAGCGCAGGTCGCGCAGAGCTTCCTCGATCTCATCCTTGGTCTCGCCCATGCCCAGGATCAGGTTGGACTTGGTGATGAGACCAAAGTCGTGAGCCTGGCGAATTACGTCGAGGGAGCGCTCGTAGCGGAAGGCCGGGCGGATGCGCTTGAAGATGCGCGGCACGGTCTCCAGGTTGTGAGCGAAGACCTCAGGGCGAGCCTCGAAGACCTCCTGCAGAAGGTCCGGCTTGCCGGAGAAGTCAGGGGTCAGGTTTTCCACACCGGTGTGCGGGTTGAGCTCGTGAATCTTGCGCACGACCTCGGCGTAGAGCCACGCGCCTTCATCCGGCAGATCGTCGCGGGTAACACCGGTGATGGTGGTGTAGTTCAGGTCCATCTCTTGGATGTTTTCTGCAACGCGGCGCGGCTCGTCGCGGTCCAACTCCGCCGGCTTACCGGTGGCGATGTCGCAGAAATCGCAGCGGCGGGTGCACTTATCGCCACCGATGAGGAAGGTGGCCTCACGAGATTCCCAGCACTCGTGGATATTCGGGCAACCAGCCTCCTGGCACACGGTGTGCAGGGAAGCGCCGGACACGCGGGACTTCATATCCTCGTAGCCCGGGCCGGTGCGGACCTGGTTGCGGATCCAGCGCGGCTTTTGTTCGATGGGGGATTCCGCATTCTTCTTCTCAATGCGGAGCATCTTGCGTCCTTCAGGCTTAACAGTCACAAAAACTCACTCTACGGGGTTGGGATTGTCTCTTACTAATACAAGTCCGGTGTGTGGAGGTTTATTCCGCACTCTGGGCACGCTTTTGGCGGGCCTTCTCGTTGGCGACCTTAATCGGGTCCGGTGCTGAACCAAAGGTGTGGTCCGCGACAGTGAGCTCACCAGAAAGCGCGCGCTGCAGGGCGTCGAGAAGCGGTGTCGCAGCTTCCTCCATAGTGACATCGCGGCCAAGCTCGAGGCTCAGCGTGGTCACGTCGGCGTCGTCAATGCCGCAGGCCACGATGTGCTCGTAATACTCCAACGTGTTGGTGCAATTAAGTGCAAGACCATGCATGGTCACGCCGCGCGTGATGCGGATTCCCAGCGCTGCAATCTTGCGATCGCGCTTGGGGGCCTGTGGGTCTACGGCCTGGGTAGTGGAGGGCACCCACACGCCAGACCGGCCATCGATGCGGCCGGCGGTACGAACACCAAGTTCGCGCACCGTCTGGATGATTGCTTCTTCGAGCCGGCGGACATAGTCCACGACGTCGACAGGCTCCGCGAGCTTCAAGATGGGGTAGACCACTAGCTGCCCCTCACCATGCCAAGTAATCCGCCCGCCGCGGTCTACCGTGATGACCGGCAGACCATTGTCCGGCATATCCTCCGGCTGCGTGCGTTTGCCAGCGGTGTAGATGTTGGGGTGCTCAACCACGAGGATGACGTCGCCGCGCTCGCCTTTTGCGCGCTGGGCGGCAAGTTCGGCCTGGAGATCCCACGCCTGTTGGTAATCCATACGGCCGAGGTGGCGGATTTCCAGCGCTTCCTGCGACGCGCGAATGCTGCGATCAGCGGGAAAGAAGGGCTCACGAGGAGCTGTCATGTGTGATGCTTCCTTAATCTAATAAAACGCGAGGTTCGATACTGATAGTGCCACCCAGGCCAATGCCCGCCCAACACCGGGGTGAGGGGGCAGGGGGGAGGCGTAGGCGGAGGCAAAAGAAAAAGCGGGAGGAAACCCTCCCGCTTTAGCAGTAAGTGGCTTAAACGCCGTTTGCCGCAGCGTACTCCTCTGCGGTCATCAGCTCGCCGGTCTCAGAAACCTCGACCTCGAAGAGCCAACCTTCACCGAATGGGTCGTTGTTGATGACTGCGTAGTCATCGTGAACAGACTCGTTAACAGCGGTGACGGTGCCAGTAACTGGGGCGTAGAGATCGGATACGGACTTGGTGGATTCGACCTCACCGCAAGTACCGCCAGCGGTGACAGTGTCACCGACTGCCGGCAGCTCAGCGAAGACGACCTCGCCCAGGCGGTCAGCAGCAACGGAGGTGAAGAAAACGCGGACGGTTGCGCCCTGTGCGGCGTCAGCAGAAGAGTTGATCCACTCGTGGTCCTCGGAGTACGAGAAATCTGCAGGAAGGTTAGCCATTGTGATGGGAGTCCTTTCGGAAGATGGTATGTGTTTTTATCTTAACGGTTGGGATGCGTCCGCGAACTACTTTTCGCGCTTGTAGAACGGAAGGGCCGCGACGCTAAATGGGTAGCGCTTGCCGCGGATGTCTACCTCGACGGCGTCGCCAGGCTGCAGGTTTGCAGAGGTATCCAGCAGCGCGATGGCAACCGGGTGGCCAAGGGTCGGGGAAGGCTGACCGGAGGTGACAGAACCGACCTTGGTATCGCCAACGAAGACCTCAGCACCGGCGCGGGCGGCGCGGCGCTGATCGGAGACCAAGCCGGTGATGGCGACCTGCGGGCCTTCCTCTGCACGAGCGCGGATGACCTCAGCGCCAACGAAGTCGGCTTCCTTCTTAGCAAAAGCACGCGCCATGCCGACCTCAACCGGGGTGATGTCGCGGGAGAGCTCGTTGCCGTAGAGCGGCATGCCCGCTTCCAAGCGCAGGGAGTCACGCGCTGCGAGGCCACACGGCAGGATGTCGTACTCGGCACCGGCCTTGAGCAGCTCCTCCCACAGCTCCGGGGCATCGGAGTTGTAGACGATGAGCTCGAAGCCATCTTCGCCGGTGTAGCCGGTGCGGCAGATGAAGGCGTACTTGCGCGCTACCTTGCCGGTCATCGCTGCGTAGTAAGGCAGTTCCATGACGGCTTCCTGCTTGTTGTCCTCGACCAGCGGGATGAGGATTTCTGCTGCCTTCGGGCCCTGGATGGCAATCATTGCTACGTCGCGGGACTCGTTGTTGAGGTCCACATCGAAGCCCTCAGCGCGCTCGTTGAGTTCCTCCCAGACCACGTCAGCATTGCCGGCGTTTGGCACGACCAAGAACTTGGTCTCGCCCAGGCGGTAGGTGATGAGGTCATCGATGATGCCGCCATCTGCGGCGCAGATCATCGAGTACTTTGCCTTGCCCACCTTGAGGGTGGTCATATCGGAGATTAGGCAGTAGGACAGGAACTTTGCGGCATCCTCGCCGTTGACCCAAACTTCGCCCATGTGGGACAGGTCGAAAAGGCCAGCGGAGTTGAGAACCGCGCGGTGCTCTTCGAGCTCGTTGTTGTACTTCAGGGGCATGTTCCACGGGCCGAAAGCCGTAAAGGATGCGCCAAGCTTTTCATGCTCTGCATGCAGCGGGGAGTTGAGCAGTTCAGACATTTTTCTCCTTTAGAGTTCTTCTCTGCTAGTTCGATTCTGTTAGTTGGTCTCCGCGTCAGCGGAGAGCTCGAATGCTTCTGGCGGCGGGCAAGCGCAAACCAGGTTGCGGTCACCGTAAGCCTCGTCGATGCGGCGGACTGGTGGGAAGTACCTGTTAGCGCGCAGGGAGGCAACCGGGTAGGCGGCTTCCTGGCGGGGGAAGGAGTACTCCCAGTTATCGGAGGGCACTGCCGCTGCGGTGTACGGAGCGTTGTGGATGACGGATGCCTCGTATTCAACCTTGCCGTCGATGATGTCCTGGATTTCGGCGCGGATTGCGCGCATGGCCTCGATGAAGCGGTCCAGCTCGGCGAGGTCTTCGGACTCGGTCGGTTCCACCATGAGGGTGCCGGCCACCGGGAAGGACAGGGTCGGTGCGTGGAAGCCGTAGTCCACGAGGCGCTTTGCGACGTCCGCCGCAGTAACGCCGGAGGCATCGGTCAGCTCGCGCAGGTCGAAGATGCACTCGTGCGCGACCAGGCCAGCGTTGCCGGTGTAGAGAACCGGGAAGGAATCCTGCAGGGACTTTGCCAGGTAGTTTGCGCCCAGGATGGCGTGGCTGGTGGCCTGTGCAACGCCCTCGGTGCCGACCATGGCCAGGTAGGCCCAGGAGATAGGCAGCACGCCGGCGGAGCCAAACTTGCTGGCGGTAGAAGGAACGCCCTTTTCAATCGAGGTAGCCTGCTGCGGGTCGATGGAGGAATCGTTCGCATCGGTGGGCAGGAATGGCACCAGGTGCTTGGCGACGCCCACCGGGCCAACGCCCGGGCCACCGCCGCCGTGCGGGATGGTGAAGGTCTTGTGCAAGTTCAGGTGGCTGACGTCGCCGCCGAACTCGCCCGGGCGTGCCCAGCCGGTTAGTGCGTTCATGTTCGCGCCGTCGATGTAGACCTGGCCGCCTGCCGCGTGGACCTTGTCGCACACGTCGCGGACCTCAGGGTCGAAGACGCCGTGGGTGGATGGGTAGGTGATCATGATGCCGGCGATGTGCTCACCGTGTTGCTCGATCTTGGCATCCAGGTCCGCCAAGTCGATGGAGCCATCGTCCGCGGTAGCAACGACGACCACGCGCAGGTTGGCCAGGGTAGCAGAGGCCGCGTTGGTGCCGTGTGCGGAAGATGGGATGAGGATGACGTCGCGGCCAGCGTCGCCGTTGGCAACGTGGTAGCGGCGGATGGCCAGCAGGCCTGCGAGCTCACCCTGGGAGCCAGCGTTGGGTTGGATGGAGACCTTGGCATAGCCGGTCAGCTCGGCCAACCAGCCCTCGAGCTCCTCGATGAGCGCGCGCCAGCCGGCGGTGGTCTCTTCCGGTGCATATGGGTGAATGCCCGCGAACTCTGGCCAAGAGATCGGCTCCATGGCAGCAGTGGGGTTCAGCTTCATGGTGCAAGAACCCAGCGGAATCATGGTGCGGTCCAGCGCCAAGTCCTTGTCTGCCAGAGTGCGCAGGTAGCGCAGCATCTGGGTCTCGGAGTGGATGGAGTTGAAGATTGCGTGGTCCAGCGGAGCTTCCTCGCGAACCAGTGCGGAAGGAAGCGCGGACTGTGATGCGTCATCCTTGGCCACAGCTTCAGCTGCGATCTCGGCACCGAACGCTGCGGCTAGCTTCGCCACGTCTGCAGCGGTTGCGGATTCGCCGAAGGAGACGGATACCTTGTCGGAGCCAATGGCGCGCACCAGGTAGCCCTGCTCCTGCAGGTTGGACTTGATGGCTGCGGCATCGACGTCAGCGATGGTGACGGTGTCGAAGAACTCGTCCGCTACGAGCTGTGCGCCAGCCTCACGAACTGCGTCGGCGAAGGAAACAGTCAGCGAATGGATGTGCTGTGCGATTGCCTTCAGGCCTTCTGGGCCGTGGTAGACGGCGTACATGGACGCTACGTTGGCCAGCAGCGCCTGCGCGGTACAGATGTTGGAGGTAGCGCGTTCACGGCGGATGTGCTGCTCGCGGGTCTGCAGAGCTAGGCGGTATGCCGGGCGGCCGTCTGCATCCTTGGAAACGCCGACGATGCGGCCCGGCATTTGGCGCTTGAGCTTGTCAGTAACGGCCATGTATGCTGCGTGCGGGCCACCGAAGAACATTGGGACGCCGAAGCGCTGCGCGGAGCCCAGCACAATGTCCGCGCCCAGCTTGCCCGGTGCTTCCAACAAAAGAAGGGAGAGCGGGTCGGCGACGACGGAGGCAACCGCACCGCGGGTGTGCAGCTCTTCGATGATGCCGCGTGGGTCAAAGACGTCGCCCTCGGTGCCGGTGTACGCGATGACGGCGCCGATGAGGTCTTCGCCCACGAGGCCCTCGCGGATATCGAGGATTTCCACCTCGAGCTCGATGGCGCGAGCGCGCTCCGCTGTCACAGCGAGCACCTGCGGATGCAGGCGGGAGTCCAGGATGACGCGGCGGCCCTTCTTGACCGCGCGGGACATCAGGCCGACTGCCTCAGCAGTAGCGGAAGCCTCGTCGAGCAGGGAAGCGTTTGCAATCGGCAGACCGGTCAGGGATTCGATCATGGTCTGGAAGTTTAGCAGTGCTTCCAGGCGGCCCTGGGAGATCTCCGGCTGGTACGGGGTATAAGCGGTGTACCAACCAGCATCCTCCAGCAGGCCGCGGCGGATGACGGCCGGGGTAAGTGTGTCGGAGTAGCCCTGGCCATAGAAGGACTTCAACACGATGTTCTGGCTGGCGTATTCGCGCAGCTTGTCCTGCGCTTCATTCTCGCTCAAGGCATCTGGCAACTGCGGTGCCGATGCGGCGCGGATGGTTGTGGGAAGTGCGGCGTCGACAAGCGCGTCCACGCTGTTGTATCCCAGTGCGTTGAGCATCGTCGCTTGCTCGGAAGAATTTGGTCCGAGGTGGCGCGAGATGAAATCCATAAGTTCAATCTCCTTTGAAAGAAGCTCCGTGAAGGACGTCATGGTGAATGCCTAAAACATGGCCTAAACCGACCCTAAGTATAAAGCCTATGGCTGTGACCTAAATCGGTTTATAGAAGTCTTTTCGTGCATCACACAGCAACGGCGTAACCCATGGCCGTGCCAAAAGCCTAAAAGTGCCGAATAGACTCCCTACGCGGCCCGTGGGCGAGGAACAGGGCTGAGAAATCGCCGGACAGATTCGGACAGGCCTAACACCCCCGTTTGCGGGGAGATATGTGAAAACCCCGCAGGCTCCCGAGTATCCACAGCAGTGGAAACAGGGGAGCCTGCGGGGCGGAAACCCTAAACTACTAAGGGTTTAACTCCTTAGACCTCGAGGTCAGCCTCGAATTCGGCGGTCTCAAGGCGGTCCTTGATGGTGGTGATGAAGCGACCTGCGTCTGCACCATCGACGACCTGGTGGTCATAGGTGAACGGCAGGTAGCACATCTGGCGGATGGCGATTGCGTCCTGGCCATTCTCGTTGACAACGACTGCGCGCTTGGTGATAGCGGCGGTGCCCAGGATGCCGGCCTGTGGCGGAACCAGAATCGGGGTATCGAGGAGTGCGCCCTCGGAGCCGATGTTGGTGACGGTGAAGGTGGCACCGGTGAGGTCGTTCGGCTTCAGCTTGTTGTTGCGGGCCTTGTCAGCCAGCTCAGCAATAGCCTTTGCGATCTCTGGCAGGGACATGTCCTGTGCCTTGTGGATGACCGGCGTCAGCAGGCCACGTGGGGTATCGACGGCGATAGCCACGTTGACGTCTGCGTGGTAGGTCATTTCCTTGGTCTCAGGGTTGTAGGAAGCGTTGACGTTCGGGTGGGAAACCAGAGCCTCAACGGTTGCCTTAACGATGAACGGAAGGAAGGACAGGTTAGCGCCGTGCTTGTCGATGAAGGCCTGCTTGGACTTCTTGCGCATATCCCAGATGGCAGTCATGTCGACTTCCTGGACGTGAGTCAGCTGTGCGGAAATCTGCAGAGCCTCAACCATCTTTGCAGCGGTGATCTCGCGGATACGGTTGACCTTCTGGGTGGTGCCGATGAGCTCCTTCTTTTCCGGATCCACGGACTTGGTGGACCAGCGTGCGCGTGGGTTGGAGGAGCCGGCTGCCGACGCCGCCGGTGCCTCGCCCTCGCCTGCAGCTGCCAGGACATCCTGCTTGCGGATGCGGCCGCCAACGCCGGTGCCGGAAACGGTGGAAAGGTCAACGCCGTGCTTTTCCGCCAGCTTGCGTACCAGCGGGGTGACGTAAGGAACGTTATCGCCGTTGTTGATCTTGGAAGAGCCCTCGGAAGCAGCCGGGGTGGAGGAAGCGTCTGCAGACTTCTCAGCCTTTGGCTCTTCCTTCTTCTCTTCAGCCTTCGGCTCTGCCTTTTCTTCAGCCTTTGGCTCTTCCTTGGCTTCTTCCTTT
>NZ_KV800708.1:192107-212765 GCF_001810285.1 Corynebacterium sp. HMSC071F07 | reverse complement strand
CCCCAAATCGACAACTCCGTTGCCGACATTAGGCCCATTTCGCCGATCCACGAAGCGTTCAACCACATACCCCACACATGGCCACCCAAACCCATTAAGAATGAGAAGAAAGAACACCTCTAAGCAGGCGATTTGCCTCTTGGCTCACGAGCACTATATAGTTACTTCTCGTTGCACAGAGCGAAGCGAGTTGCTCGGCAGCATACACATATTCCTCCATAGCTCAGTTGGCAGAGCATTCGACTGTTAATCGAAGGGTCACTGGTTCGAGCCCAGTTGGAGGAGCAGACAGGAACCGCCTGATTTCAGGCGGTTCTTTTTCTCGTTTTGTATCGCGTTGGTTCATAAAGCTTTGGGCTTGGACTTCCCTACTGCTCGTCGAACACAGTGGGCTTTAGTGCCTCGAGGATATCGTTGTGGTCGCCGGTCTTGTTTGCGCGCTTTATGTAGTGCCGACCGGTGATCGCAGGGCTTGTATGCCCTAGATGTCTGGCTGCTTCCTCAGCCCCCTTTTCGCGGGCGATTACGGTTGCGACAGTGGAGCGGAAAGACTTCAGCTTGATGTGCTTAAAGCGCGCGCCACGCGCCTGCCGGAACCTATTGCCGAGGTTGTGCATGCTGTGCATCGTTCCGGCCCTACTGGGAAAAACATAAGGCACATTCGGATCGCGGCGGGCAAATCGCTCACGCAACATCTCCGCAAACCATTCAGGGATGACAATTTCGCGAAAGCCGGCCGCGGTCTTCGGCTCCGGCTGCCGAACTAACTTTCCGTCTTGGTATACGGCACAGCCACTGACAATCATCGTCGCCGGCTTGCTATCCAAGTCCACTTCTTCCCACAGCAGCGCGGGAAGTTCTCCCGGACGAATTCCGGTTGCCATGTAGCAGCACACCATCCCTGAAAGGTCGGTACGCTTTCCTTGACTTTCCCAAGCAAGGATCTGCGCAAGGAGCTCATTAAACTCCTCCGGTGTAACCTCAACCGGTTCAGCGCGCGGCAATTGCGGCAGCTGAGCAGTCCGCGCGGGGTTCTGTGTCCATAGCTCAAGCCCTTGCCGCTCAGCTATCGAGAAGGCATGTAAGAGCAGAATTCGCAGATGCCGCGCTGAAGCAAGCGAGCTGTCCGCCACTCGTGACAGCCAAGAATGGACTACGCGCGCCTCACAATCTTCCAGGCGGAGATTCCCCAGCGCTGGAATGCCACGCTCGCCTACGAGAAACCGCCGTGCACGCTGATACATGTTCACGGTTTGAATTCGATTTCCTTGCCCGATTTCCCCAGTGCGCAATGCTTGCAGAGCAATGTCAACCAGCTCCAACACCGTCATCCGCGCAGTGACGGCAAAGCGCTGCTCGTTGAACACCAATGCCCAACCACGCTCTTCCAACAGACGTTGCACTTCTTCCCTGCTGGCGCCAACCTCACTAAGTTCAACGATGGCACCGCTGAAGTCCTTCGTCCGCCCTATGGCCTTCCACCCCGTATCAGTGCGTACTACGTTGTCAATCACAACGCCGCCTACCTTGGGCTCACTATTTTCCTCCATGCTCTATTGGACTGATCAAAAGTGCGATTAGTTCCAATCCCAAATGAAGACTTAAATTTGGCCTACCCACTGAGAAATACAAAACCGCCGCATTGGAACACAATGGGTGTTCCAATGCGGCGGTTAGTTTATGTCAGAGTGAACTGCAGGCTGTTTACTTTTCCAGCTCTTCCTCCGGAGCTACGACCTCTTCAAAACGCGGTACCTCATCCGGCACCAACTCAGTGCTAAAGTCTGGCAAACGCTTTCCTACTTCTAGAAGCTCCGCAATTGCTGCAACCGAGCGCTGAGCGCCCTTGCCATCGCCATATGGGTTAACGGCATTAGCCATTGCAGAATAAGCGGCATTGTCATCAAGCAGAAGCTTTGCCTCTGCCACGATAAGCTCACGGTTGGTTCCCACCAGCTTCACGGTGCCGGCGACGACGGCCTCAGGGCGCTCGGTGTTTTGGCGCATGACCAAAACCGGCTTGCCCAAGGAAGGTGCTTCCTCCTGGACTCCGCCAGAGTCGGTCAGGATAATGGCCGCACGGTTCTGGAGCTTGGTGAACTGATCGTACGGAAGAGGATCCGTGATGATGACGTTCTCCAGCGCCTCAACCTCCGGAAGAACTGCTTCGCGGACCTTAGGGTTCAGGTGCAGCGGCAGCGCAAAAATAGTATCCGGATATGTCTTTGCTAGATCCTGTACAGCACCACCGATCTCCTTCATCGCGTCAAGGTTCTCGCGGCGGTGTGTGGTGACAACAACGAAACGCTTGTCCGAGTTAGCGGCCTCAGCAAGAGTTGGATCCGAGAATTCGATGTCCCAAGTTGCTGCTTCAAGGAGAGCATCAATAACCGTATTACCGGTTACAACGATGTCCTTAGAACGAACGTCCTCGCGGCGCAGGTTCTCCATTGCACCTTCAGTCGGCGCAAGGTGCAGGGCTGCAACCTGACCGATGATCTTACGGTTTGCTTCCTCCGGGAACGGGGACAAGATGTTGCCGGTACGCAGTCCTGCCTCCAGGTGAACGATCTGCACACCGCGGTGGAAGCCCGCAAGAGCCGCTGCCATGGCCGTTGATGTATCACCCTGGGAAATGATGACGTCCGGCTCCTCAGCAACGATGATCTCATCGAGGCCGGCAATTGCACGGGAAACAATCTCATTGAGGGTCTGTCCCGGCTTCATCAATCCCAGATCATGCTTGGGGGTAATTCCAAACATGGTGTTTACCTGCTCCAGCATTTCCTTGTGCTGGCCAGTAGAGACTGCAACGGACTCAAAGCGATCATCAGCCTCTAGAGCTTTGATGACCGGTGCGACCTTGATTGCTTCAGGTCGAGTACCGTACACAGTCATAATTTTCGGCTTAGCCATTGTGCTCCTTGGAAGCGTTTTAGGTGTCATACCAACATTTGCTGTCTCGCCAATGATTGCACGTTTCTGTCTCTTCGCGCGCGGGTATGACCAATACTGGGGTGGGTTCCCAATGAAATCGGGTTACTCGGTGACTTGCACCGATCCATCCGCATTGACAGTTACCGTCGCAGCCATGGCCTTTGCCAGATTTAGGCGCTGCCAGAAGCCTGCTTCGCCCTGCCAGTCGAGGGGGTGGCCGGCTGGGTTTGCGGTTTGGCGAAGCACCTCGGCGCGCTGCTCCCAAGTGAGCTCGGGATGGGTTGATTCGAGCAGGACCGGCGCGGCCTTCGGGACAATCATTGGAGCATCGGTGGCATAAGCTGGCTTAAAGTCGTAGTCCAGCATCGGAGCATAACGCTCAACCGCCTGCTCGTCGGTAGCGTAATTCTTACCCGCATCAGCCTGCTGGGCTACGAGCTCGGAGATGTCCTTGCCAGTGCGCCACTTCATCTCTGCACGGATTTCGGCCGCTGCTTGGTCAAGCGCATCGTGCATACGTGGATCGTTGAGACGGTCGGCTGCTGCGGCCTGTCCCGTCATACGGCCGCCGATAACGTCGAGCGGATAATGCACGCCCATGACCACGCGGTGGTTGCCGGCTTCCGCGCCGCGCAGCACGAGCTGCGGTGCAACCTCCGGGAGCATGTGGGCCATCAACGTGGTGATCCAAGTTGCCTGGTTTGTATGGCCAGACGGAAAGGCTGGCGTGGTGCCGTAATAGTCCTTCTTACCGTCGTTGTACTTGTGAATAGCATCGGGTGCTACCTGGAAAGGACGTCGCACGTTGAAGTGGTACTTTTCCGCGAAGGTAGAGCTAGCTAGTCCACCGGCACGAGCTAGGTAGCCATTTCCCAACAGGTACTCCGTCTTTGGCAGGCGGTGCTCGGCAAGAGCATCGCGGAAAGCGGCGCCAAACTCCTCACCCAGTGCGTCAGAAACCGCAAGCATCACGCCGTCAGTGTCAGCAGCCGCATCTTGCTGAGCGCGCTTAATCAGCGCTGGATCATCGGCAGCAGCGTTGTTGATGGCGATGGCCTTTTCGAGGTTCTCATCCATGATTGGCTGCTGGGTCTTCACATGGTCAAACATGCGGACTACTTCCCAGTAGACACCGTATTGGTAGGAAGAGACATCGGAAGGAAAGCCAACCAAGTAGTCGGTGGTGAATGGAGTTGGGGTTGGTGCGCCGTCATGCTGGACTGCTGGGGCACCACTGCTCGAGCCGGTAACAGCCCCCGTAAGCGCTGGCATCGAAGACGATAGCTGTGCACTAGCTGGCGCAGGATTCACATGTGCGCCTGCACCCGCTACACCCACTGCCAGAATTGCGGCCGCTACAGAACGGCGGGAAGCAGCAACTATCGAATAACGATGACGAACCATATTTACTTTCTCCATTGAATTAGCGACAAGAACGCACAGAACGCTAGCTGCATAAGGTGGCGAGAAGGTTAAATTTTTCCGGCTAAAAGATGATCTTTTCTGGTGGCGCGATGGATTTAGCTGAGATGGGTTTAGCTTCGAACGTTGCTTACTTCATCTTCGTTCGAATCCGAGCTGACAGGAACAACACCGATGGCGGCCGTGGTCAGGGCGGCCATGGCTATTGCGGCTGATGCCGCTTGCGAGAGACAAGATCGAGCGGTCACGTCTTTAAACTATCGTGCTTTACCCGAGTTGGGAAGCGGTCACAATAAATTTCATCAATGAGGATACCCACCACTACACCACCGATACAGGTAGGCTGGGTGAGGTTATTAGCGTTAAATCACTACCTGAAGGGTGAGATACTCCAACCATGATCCAATTCGTAGTAGGCGCCGCCGCAGGTTATGTCTTTGGTACCAAGGCCGGCCGCAAGCGTTATCACCAGATCAAGGGCGCATACGAAAAAGCGATCAACTCCCCCGTCACCAAGAACGCAGTAAACGCCACCCGCAAGGCAGTGGCAAACAAGCTCGATCCAGAACCCCGCATGAAAGAGGTAAAGGATCTAAGCCGCGGCCGCCGCATCAAAGGAAACCAGCTAGACGGCCAAGACCGTATCTACGAGCCTGACGAAGACTAGCTAGGCTGCGGCCCACGGAATGCCCTGTCGTTAAGCTCGCGGCGGGCTTGCTCAAGGGCGACGAGATCGGCGAAAAGCGAGTTATAGGCTTGCTCGTCGGCGGAGGGGCGCATGCGGCCTAGTTGGGCCTTGATTTGGGCTACTTGGTCGCCCACGCGGGCTTCCTGGAGGCGGGAAAGCACGCTGTCAGCATAGACCTCCCAAGCTTTGGGATCGGACTCATCGCCCACCTTGATGGGTTCCACGGCAAGCTCACTGACAAAGTTGCGCGCAGTGAGATCGAGCATCTCCCCCGCCACAGCGGCGATCCATTCCACGCTGGGCAGGTTGGCTCCGGCAGCAACGCCACCGACGGTAGAGATTGCCTCGCGGATGATGCGGTAAGACTCGTTCGAGTACGCATCGGCGGTAATCCCGTCAAAATAAGAACCGGCAAGGCCCGGGTACTGCAAGGCCAGCTTTAGGGCCTCCCGCTGCGGCCACAGGTGGGTCTCACGGGGGCTTGGCACGTGGAAGACCGGAGTGTTCTGTTGTGCGGGAGCGGGCGTGCCGGCTTTAATCGGGGCGTCGGCAAGCCGTGCCTTCTTGTCCTTTTTCTTAGGTCGGCGAGCCTCCTGCTGAACCTGCTGCAGGACTTCCTCCGGGTTGGGCCAACCCACCCAGCCGGCTAGGCGGCGGGCGTACTCACGCTGCAGCGGGGCATCGCGAATCTGTGCCACCACGGGCACCGCACGACGCAATGCTTGCAGACGCCCCTCAGCGGTATCGATGCGGTATTCGCTAAGCACCGACTGGATGACGAACTCGAACATCGGGATGCGGTCCGCGATGAGCTCACGCACCGCGGCGTCGCCCTTGGCCAGGCGCAAATCGCAAGGGTCCATGCCCTCTGGTGCCACCGAAACGAAAGACTGCCCAGTAAAGGACTGCTCCCCTTGGAAAGCGCGCATCGCGGCTTTCTGTCCAGCCTCATCACCGTCGAAGGTGTAGATGAGCTCGCCATTGAAGTAGGAATCATCCAGCATCAACCTGCGCAGGACCTGCAGGTGATCGCCGCCGAACGCGGTGCCACAGCTGGCCACGGCGGTCTTCACGCCTGCGGCATACATCGCCATGACGTCGGTGTAGCCCTCCACCACCACCGCTTGGTGTGCTTCCGCGATGTTGCGCTTGGCCAAATCCAAGCCAAAGAGCACCTTGGACTTGCGATAGAGCATGGTCTCAGGCGTGTTCATGTACTTGCCCAGGTTGTCATCCTCAAAAAGCTTGCGGGCACCAAAGCCAATGACGTTGCCCGAAAGGTCCTTGATGGGCCACAGCAGGCGGCGGTGGAAGCGATCGATGGGCCCGCGCTTGCCCATCTTGGAAATGCCAGCAGCCTCTAGCTCCTCAAAAGAAAAGCCCATGCGCAGAAGGTGCTTGGTGGCAGTGTCCCACCCCTCCGGGGCATAACCGCACTCGAAGTCATAGATGGTCTCGCGGCCAAAGCCACGATCGAGTAGGAACTCGCGCGCCTTGGCTGCTTGCGGGGTCTCTAGCTGCTCTCGGTAGAACTGGTGGGCCGCCTTGTTCGCCGCGATAAGGCGCTGCCGAGTGCCAGGTTTTTCGTTGCGATTGCCGGTGCTGCCGCCTTGGTAATTGATGTGGTAGCCAATCTTTTGGGCCACCGCCTCGACTGCTTCGGGGAAAGAGACCTGCTCCATTTCCATCAGGAAGCTAAAAACATCGCCGCCTTTGCCCGTGGAAAAGCAGTGATAATAACCGCGCTGCGGGCGCACGTGGAAGGAAGGCGTTTTCTCTTCCTTGAAGGGCGACAGCCCTTTCATGGAGTCATAACCAGCTGGTTTGAGCTGTACATACTCGCCCACTATTTCTTCCAAAGGCGCGCGTTCACGGATTGCTTGGATGTCGCTCTCCGGAATTCTGCCTTGTGCCATGCGCTAAAGACTACCCCGCTTGTGGGTTGCTGGCTTGCCTTGGGGTGCAGGTACAGGTGCCCAACAACGGCAGTTTGAAAAAGCCACTGGAAAGCCCGGAAATTTACCCACCCTTGGGGTAGGCAAAAGCGGCAAAAGCCAAACCTGGAAAAAGCAGAAGGTCCGAGTGTTTTCCCAGTGCTAGCTAGATTCTCTTTGCAGGAAAATCCCTGCAAAGATGGGGGTATGGCCAATCCCCCTCCTCCAAGAAGAAGCCCTTAGCCGTCCTCGGCAGCTTGCTCTTAGTCGCAGCCGCTGGCTACTTCGGAATCGACCTTGGCAGTGATTCTGGTAGCTCGCAGTCCACGAGTTCAACTGCAAGCTCTGCTTCATCATCCAACGCCGCGAATTTTTCCGGGCACTACGCCTCGTGCGCGATGGATACCCTGCCCGAGGAAGCAGAAGAAACGGCCGAGGATATCTTGGCGGGCGGGCCCTACGACCATCCGGATAATGACAACAAGCGTTTTGGAAACTACGAGGGCGTACTGCCCAAAGAGTCCAAGAACTACTACCGCGAATACACCGTGGATTCGCCCGGCCTAAACCACCGCGGCGCCAAGCGCATCGTCACCGGCGGCGGCAGCGAAACCGACCCCGATGTCTGGTACTACACCGACGATCACTACGAATCCTTCTGCGAGATCCCCGATGCTGAATAATCTCTCCAAAGTTCTAATCACTCAGCCGCTTGAAAGCCGCGCAGATCTGTATTCCGCGCTCGGCACCATCCGTGGCTGCGATACCTGCACTGCCCCGCACAACCTCGACGACTTGGCAGACTTCCTGCACAAGCACAAGGTCGAAACCGTCGTCGCTTCCTCCTGGTGGCTGCCTGCAGAGGACACTGCAGCGGTGCTCGAGGTTTTTAAAGACAGCGCCGTCAAGCTTTACCGCTAGGCCGAAAGCTACCCCATAAACCCAGAAAACCCCGCGGTCTGGCGCGCTAGCCGCTCCAAACGGGACTCGGTCATCGAGGCGATCTGATCCACAATGACCCGCTGGCGCTCAGCATCCGATTCAGCGCGGTCGTACCACAGTCGGAACATCGGGTCGAGGGCGCCCGGTGCGCCGGCGGAAAGATAATCAAAAACGCGGTAGATGCGCTCGCGCTGGCGATCCTGGCGCGCCAAGTGCACCGGCTCATCCATCACGTAGAGCACCGCGATGGTCTTCAAAAGCTTGACCTCATTTTCCGCGCGCGCTGGCACGGCAAGGTTACCCTGCTGGCGCCCCAAAACCAGCTCCGGACCATTGGCCTCACGGGTGGCTTGCACCGTGGCACCAACGTAGCGGCCCACTAGCTCCGAAGTCATCTTTTTCAGCGTGGTGTAGGCGCGCAGGGAGGAATCAAACTCGCTGACTTGCTGGATGACGGGCAGGGCACGCAGGGAATCCGCGGCGTCGAGAAGCTCATCCGCGCTGCCACCGAAAGCTTTGGCGCCTTTCTCCGCGAGGGCAGCCAGCTCCACCAAGTCCCAAAGCACGGCGAGGGAAACGCGGCCCGAAACGATGCCATCCTCGACGTCGTGGACCGAGTAGGCAATGTCATCGGACCAATCCATCGCCTGTGCCTCCATCGAGGGGCGGGAGTCTTCGTGTCCTTCGCGCAGCCAGGCCAAGATGTGGGCGTCCTCGTCGTAGCAACCATACTTGCGGTTCACGCTGCCATCCGGATTGGTCTTGGTCCGCGGGTACTTGCACGCCGCGTCCAATGCGGCGCGCGTGAGGTTCAGCCCAAAAGAATTATCCTCCGCATCGCCCACCTTCGGCTCCAGACGAGCCAAGATGCGCAGGGTCTGCGCGTTACCTTCGAAGCCGCCGCAGATATCCGCTACCTCGTTGAGTGCGTTCTCACCGTTGTGGCCATACGGCGGGTGCCCGATGTCATGGGTCAGGCCGGCCATGTCGCACAGGTCTGGGTCAAGCCCCAGCCCAGAGCCGATACCGCGGGCAATCTGGCCCACCTCCAGCGAGTGCGTGAGACGCGTGCGGGGCGTATCGCCGTCGTGGGGGCCAACCACCTGCGTCTTGTCAGCGAGGCGTCGCAAAGCAGCAGAGTGCAGGACGCGGGCGCGGTCGCGGGCGAAGGCGCCACGGCGATCCGCGTCGGCCGAGCCAGACTTGCTATTAAACACGGAGCCCTTGGGGCTCTCATCGAAGAGGCGGGCGGCGTCGTGCGGGGGATAGGAATAGCTCACATAGTGCAGTGTAGGCGCAACGAGCTTGTACTTTTCTGATTCTGGTAGGGGTGTCTGGCTGCCATTGCAATGCAAAAGCTCCTGTCCCAGCCTCCCTTTTACGGGAAACCTTGGACAGGAGCTCTAACTATGTCCGAGCTTACTTGCTGGACAAAGCGCTGGACAGCTTATCAGCGAAGGAGAAAGGCAGGTTAACCAGTGCCTGCAGGGTGTCTGCTACGAGGTTGAAGACGTTGTTGATGATGTCAAACATAAGTTTTCCTTTCGATAGGGGGAGCTTTCACTAACCACGCTAGCGAGCAGAAAGTGGTTTTGCCACCAAAATCAACTGAGAATTTCCTGCGATAGCTGGAAAAACACTTAAAAATAGCCGCTGACAAGGTGCTTTATCTCCCGGCTTTATTGCGAATTTCTTCGTGTCGGGCGCGTCGCGTCGGGCGGATGAGCCCCTCGAAGCGGTGTAGACCGCTGCGCAGATGCTCAGCTAGCTCCTCCCCTAGTACCTTCCGCGCGCCGAAGACCACCAGGCCGCCCAACTCGTGGGCCACATAGCGCCACCACGGCGGCGCGAAGGTGGGCGTGGGATAGCCGGCTGCACCGACCACCCGTGCCGCAAACCCCTCGTCGCGGGCGATTAGCCAGGCGCGCAAGCGATGTAGCGGGTCGGTCACGATGATGACGCGCTCGAAGCCATGCCTGCGGCGGATGGCGCGCAGGGATTCCACGGTGTCGTTGCCCTCCGGCACGGGCAACACAGTGGCGTGGCCTCTAAGGTACTTGGCGCCGACTTCTGCCTCGGTGAAGCGATCCCCGGGCAACTTGCCACCGACGGTAACGATGGGCACGCCCGGTGTAGCAACCGCAATGCGGCGGGCCTCGTCGAGGCGTGCCTGCAGGATGCGCGAGGGCCTGCCATCGTATTGAGCCGCGCCGAGCACGATGATTGCCTGTGCTTCAGGCTCCACCAGATTAAATTTCTGGGCAATCTTTTCCCGGGATTTCCGTGCTTTCCTGCAGCAGCTAACGCGTCTCATTTGCACTAGCCTAACGGTATTCTGGTGGGCATGACTTCTTCTGCGCGTATCGGTTCAGCCGCCCTAGCGGCACTCATCGTAGGGCTATCGCAGCCTACTGCTTTTGCAGCAACACCACCCCACAACAACGCGCCGGCGGTGCTAGCGCAGGCTGCCCCCTCAAGCATTACTTCCAAGGTCACTGACAACGCTGGGGCGCTCTCCGCTGAGGAAAAAGACCAGCTGGAAGATGAAATCAAGACGCTGCAGAAGAACGAGGGCCTGGTGCTCTACGTGGTCTTTGAAAAGACTCTGTCTGGCTCCGCGGAAGACTTCGCGCAGCAATTCGTCGCCTCCAAGGGCCCGAACTCCGCCATTTATGTTGTCTCCGTCGAAGACCGCAAGGTCGGCGTGCAAACGGGTGGGGCCTGGCCAAAGAGCCGGCTGAATGCCATGTATGAAGCAGCTTCAGCACGCCTGGCAGACGATGACTTAGGCGGTTCTGCTTTGGAGTTAGTCGCAGCTGCCTCGGGCCGCGGGAAGGGTTCTTCTAGTTCTAGCTCCGCTGACTCTGGTTCAGGCGCCGGCTGGCTAGCCGGCGGTGCCGGTGCCCTGGCGCTGGCCGGCGGCGGCATATGGTTGGCAGGCCGCCGCAAGACCAAGAAAGATTCCGCGGAGACGCTCAAGTCAGCGCGCGCCATCGAGCCGGGCGATACGAATTCGCTGAACAGGCTCGATACCGCAACGCTCGATTCCTTGGCGCGCGAGGAGCTGGTCTCTACCGATGAGTCCATTCGCCGCGGCAAGGAGGAGCTCGACATCGCCACCGCCGAGTTCGGCCCCGAGCGCACGCGTCCTTTCACCCGCGCGATGAACCACTCCACCTCCACCTTGCAGAAGGCCTTTGCTATGCAGCGCCGGCTTGACGACGCCGCGCCAGAATCCGAGGCCGAGCGCCGCCAGATGCTCATCGAGATCATCTCCTCGTGCGGCCAGGCCGATGATGCCTTGGATGCCCAAGCCGCGGATTTCGCCGCAATGCGCGATCTGCTGATCAACGCCGATTCCAAACTAGACGAGCTCACGCGCCGCAGCGTGGACGTGCGCGCCCGCATCCCGCAGGCCCAGCAGATTCTGGCACAACTGCAGGAAGACCACCCTGGCGCGCTGGACTCCATTGCCGATAACCCACACATGGCAGAAGTCTCCGTGGGCGAGGCGGAAAAGCAGCTCGACCGTGGCCGTGAACTCGCCGCGGCACCTGCCGGCCAGCAAGGCGGCCTGGTGGCCCTCATCCGCGAGGCCGAGCACGCCATCGAGGTGGCAGACCGCCTCCTTTCCGGCGTCGAGCACGCCGAGTCCAACCTCGCGGCCGCCAAGCAGAATCTTGCCGCGCTCATCGCTGAGGTCCGCGGCGAGGTGGACGAGGCCCGCCAGTTGGAGCAGCAAGGCAAAAAGCTTGGCACTGCGGCCGATTGGCAGGCACTCGACGACGTCACCGCGCGCGCCCATGACGCCGTCACTGCGGCCGAAACCGGCCAGGCCAGCGACCCCCTCGGCCACTACACCGCGTTGACTACCCTCGACTCCGAGCTCGACGAGCGCCTCGATTCCGTCCGCGAAGCCACCGCCACCCGTGCCCGCCAGCTCGACCTGTACAACCAGCAGATGCACTCCGCGCAGGCCGCCATCCAGGCCGCTGAGGACGTCATCTCCACCCGTGGCCGCGTGGTGGGTGCCACCGCGCGTACTCAGCTTGCCGACGCCAAGCGGCTGCACGCCCAAGCCATGCAGCTCAAAAACTCCGATCTGCGCAGCGCCATCGATGCTTCCCGCCAGGCCGCTAACGCCGCACAAAATGCGGCGCGCACCGCGCAGCAGGACATCAACTCTTATCAGCGCCGCCAACAGGTTCAGTCCGCCGGCTCCACCGCGGGAGACATCATCACCGGCATGGTCATCGGCCAGATGCTCGGCGGCGGCAACAGCCATGGTGGCTTCGGCGGTGGATTCGGGGGCGGCTTTGGCGGCGGTTTCGGCGGAAACTCCGGCGGCGGGGGCGGTGGCTTCCGCGGCGGTTCCTTCTAGATCCGCCGGCGCTTAGATCCGCCGGCGCTTCGGGGCGTCGACAAGCGCGCAGCAATAGGTTAAAAACGCGGCGTCGACGTCCGGCACCTGCTGCGGCCGCATATCCGTAATCTCCAGCACGCCCTTGAAAGTGGGGCGCGTGCGGATAATCTCGTTTCCGGAAGCGTCATAAATGCGGCGCTCCCTGCGGAAAGGATTAGGCCTATCCAGCGTGTACTCACGGCCCATACACTTAGCCTGCATGTGGCTAATGGAAACACCCTGCTGCCCCACGTGCAGAGT
Organism: Corynebacterium sp. HMSC071F07; assembly: GCF_001810285.1. Taxonomy (NCBI): domain Bacteria; kingdom Bacillati; phylum Actinomycetota; class Actinomycetes; order Mycobacteriales; family Corynebacteriaceae; genus Corynebacterium; species Corynebacterium sp. HMSC071F07. The sequence goes on along the minus strand of NZ_KV800708.1, from coordinate 200,179 downwards.
CTGGCCCGTGGTGGCCGTGCCGCGCACCCAGAAATGGCGACTGCCGCTGTCGATGGAGTGCTCCAGCAAAATGCGCTCCTGCGCCGAAGCCAGCTGGGATTCATTGACGTTCAGCACGTCAGCGCGCACCGTGGCCCATACGGTTCCTTCTTCATCACGCAGGCAATCTTCGGCCCACGTCCAATGCCGGTGTTCTGTACTCACGAGTATCGCTTAATGCCTAGAACACGAAAAGGGAAAGCAGCGCCACCAGGGAGGCAAGCCCCAGCGAGGCAATGACGGGCACTGCCATGCCGCGGGTCTTGGCCTCCAGAATGAGACGGGTAAACCAGCTCAAGGCGATGATCTCGGCGTCGTTTAGCGCGGCCGCCTCGGGCTCCGCGTCGAACTCCAAGATGGCCTTGCGCACGCCGGAATTCTTTGTCGAAAACTGCGCTACCTTGTAGCCGGCGGCGTCTTCAATGATCCAGTCGCCGCCGTTTTCATTGATGAAGGAAAACGCGCGGCCAGCCGCATCCGCCGTGAGGCGCTTGGCGCGGCCCAGCGGGCCCTGCAGCGTATAGACGCGGCCATCCACGCGGGCCGTGGCGCCTTCTTGCGGGTCCGCTGCAAGCTGCCAAACCTCGCCGTCAATTTCTGCCTGATCTGCAGAAAAGACGCCGAAGGCCAGGGGCCCATCCTCCTTCAGCAGGACAGGCTTTTGGCTGTCAGTGCGGTCCCAGCTGGTGTATTGCATCGCTACTTTCTTCTTTACTTGGCCTTTAGCAGCCGATGAGGCGAGCGGCCAGGTATGCCTCAAGCTCGTCGATCTTGACGCGCTCTTGCTCCATGGTGTCGCGCTCGCGGACGGTAACTGCACCGTCTTCAAGGGAATCGAAATCGTAGGTCACGCAGAAAGGCGTGCCGATTTCATCCTGGCGACGGTAGCGGCGGCCGATAGCACCGGAGAGGTCAAAGTCAACGTTCCAGTGCTGGCGTAGCTTGGCAGCCAGCTCGCGGGCCGGGGTGGACAGCTCTTCCTTCTTGGACAACGGCAGAACCGCGACCTTGACCGGGGAAAGGCGGCGGTCCAAACGCAGGACCACACGCTTATCGGTGCCACCCTTGGCGTTTGGCACCTCTTCCTCGTCATATGCATCGACCAAGAAGGCCATCATGGAACGGCCTAGGCCGGCTGCCGGCTCGATGACGTATGGCACCCAGCGCTCCTCGGTGGTCTGGTCGTAGTAGGACAGGTCCTCGCCGGAGCCCTTCGCGTGAACCGAAAGGTCATAGTCGGTGCGGTTAGCCACGCCCTCGAGCTCGCCCCACTTGGAGCCGGTGAAGCCGAATGCATACTCGACGTCGACAGTGCGCTTGGAGTAGTGGGACAGCTTCTCCTTCGGGTGCTCGTACAGGCGCAGGTTTTCTTCCTTGATGCCAAGGTCCACGTACCAGTTGTAGCGATCATCAATCCAGTACTGGTGCCACTGCTCATCCTCGCCCGGCTTGACGAAGAACTCCATCTCCATCTGCTCGAACTCGCGGGTACGGAAGAAGAAGTTGCCCGGGGTGATCTCGTTACGGAAGGACTTACCGATGTTCGCGATGCCGAAAGGCGGCTTCATACGAGCGGAAGTCATCACGTTCTTGAAGTTAACGAAGATGCCCTGTGCGGTCTCCGGACGCAGGTAGTGCAGACCCTGCTCATCATCAACCGGTCCCAGGTAGGTCTTGAGCAGACCGGAGAATGCCTTCGGCTCTGTCCAGTCACCCGGCTGGCCGGTTTCAGGATCGTTGATGTCTGCTAGGCCGTTTGCAGGCTCGTGGCCGTGCTTTTCCTCGTATGCCTCCAGCAGGTGGTCAGCGCGGTAACGCTTGCCCGTGTGGCGGGACTCCACCAGCGGATCGGTGAAGACCTCAACGTGACCGGAGGAAACCCAGACCTGGCGCGGCTGGATGACGGAGGTATCAACACCCACGACGTCCTCGCGGGACTGCACCATGTGGCGCCACCACTGGCGCTTGATGTTTTCTTTCAGCTCCACACCGAGGGGGCCGTAGTCCCACGCAGAGCGCGAACCGCCGTAGATCTCACCTGCCTGGTAGACCAATCCGCGGCGCTTGCACAGGCTTACAACGGTATCGATGACGCTTGCCATGGTTAAAAAAGACTCCTCTGTTAAGGGACAGCCGTGAACAATGTTCCTAGTCTATCCTGCCTCCTTCCGCCTGTGGGCGGGGGGGTGAAAATAAATTTTATATTTTATACAACACTGTGCAAGATGTGGGGTATCGTACTGTTTCAAGCGATTAACAGAAATTGGATTGAAGGTGATCTGCATGACGCAGCCCTCCACGGCGCTTCACACACTCGACATCGACGCCGCTACCCGCATCATTGGCGCTTTAGATTCACCCCTGCGCATCACCCTGGTATTAGCCCTTAACCGCCACGATCACTACGTTCACGAGCTGGTGGCCGCCACCGGCAAATCCCAGCCGCTAATCAGCCAACACCTGCGCGTACTAAAAGATGCCGGAATCGTCGATTCCAAGCGTTCAGGCCGCGAAGTGCGCTACTCGCTGGCCTCTCCCGAGGTGCTTCCTTTGTTGGAGCAGGCTGCAGCACTGTTTAACCGTTAACTTTATTGGAAACTAATTGATAAACTAGCGGTCATGGCTCTCCATGAAAGCATCCCTAAGCTTGGGGCTCGCAACACCAAGCAACGCACCGCTGTCGTCGAGGTTCTGCGTGAACTAGATAAGTTCGCCTCGGCAAAAGACATTCACCGGGCGTTGCAAGACCGCGAGCACAAAGTAGGCCTGACCACGGTCTACCGCACCCTGCAATCCCTCTCCGATATTGATGCAGTGGACGCGCTTCACATGCCTTCGGGCGAAACGCTCTACCGCCACTGCGAATCCGCTAATCACCACCATCACTTGGTATGCACCAAGTGCGGCCGCACCGAGGAAATCGACGGCGGCCCCATCGAGCAGTGGGCATCCAACGTGGCTGCCGAGCACGACTTTGAGCTAACCGGCCACGATGCCGAAATCTTCGGCATCTGCTCCAATTGCCGCGCAAGCTAGGCAGCACCACGTAACAAATAGCTTTAGCTATTTCGTACCGCCGAAACGACGATCCCGCCGCGCGTATTCTTCTACCGCGGCGTACAAGTCCTCCGGAGTGAAATCCGGGAAGAGCTTGTCTTGGTAGATCATCTCCGCGTACGCCGACTGCCACAGCAGGAAGTTCGACGTGCGCTTCTCCCCCGACGGGCGCAGGAATAGATCCACGTCCGGCATGGTGGGGTCATAGAGCGCCGCGCTTAACGACGCCTCGTTAATCGAGCTCGGCTTCACCTCGCCCTTGGCCACCTGATCGGCGAGCTTGCGAACGCCGTCGACAAGCTCGGCGCGCCCACCGTAGTTCACGCACATCGCCAGCGTCATGCGGGTGTTGTCCTTGGTCAACTCCTGCGCAGTCTCCAGCTCCTTGATGACGGAGCGCCACAGGCGTGGGCGGCGGCCCACCCAAACCACACGCACGCCCTTCTCGTTGAGCCACTCGCGCTGCCGGCGCAGCACGTCGCGGTTAAACGCCATTAAAAAGCGCACCTCTTCGGGGCTGCGGCGCCAGTTCTCGGTGGAGAAGGCGTAGGCCGAAAGGTACGGGATGTTCATGGAAAGGCAGGCATCGACGACGTCGAGAAGCACTGCTTCACCACGGCGGTGCCCCTCGGTGCGCTTCATGCCGCGTTCCTCGGCCCAACGGCCGTTTCCGTCCATGACCAGCGCGATGTGCTTGGGCAGGAACTCCTCCGGGATAGCAGGCGGGTTTAAAACTCGGTTCGGATCTGGCGTAATCACGCGCCTTATCTTACTGGTCCATGACCCCCAACGCGGTAACCTTGCGTTCCAAATGCCACTGCAGATGCGCGCGGATGAGTTGGTGGGCTTCCCCGCGCTGCTCATAGGTAGGGCTCGTGGGGTGTCCATGCGCAAGCAACCACATGTGATGCAACGTCTCCGGGTCCACCTCGGCGGCGCCTGGCGGGCGGCACTCGTGGCACGTCGCGCCGCCAACGGCCGGGTGGAAAGCATGATGCGGGCCGGGCTTCTGGCACTGCGCGCAATCGAAAAGCCCCGGCGCCCAGCCGGCATGCGCCATTGCCTGAAGTAGGAATTGGTCCAGCGTCAGAAGTGGGTCATCGTGCTGGAGCCGCTCCAACGTTGCGACCAGCGCATTATAAAGGAACGGGTCTTGGTCAGAATCTGCGAAGGCCAGGCGCTCGGCAGATTCAAGTGCGGCGCAGGCGGCGGTATAGCGCTCATAGTCACCGATAATGGCGGCGCCAAAAAAGTCCACGGTGTCGGCCTGCGAAATCGTGTATAGATTCCGGCCGGGATACAGCTGCACATCCAGGTTTACGAAGGGCTGGAGGCGCGAACCAAAACGCGACTTCGCCCTGCGTACGCCCTTGGCCCCCGCGCGCACCAAGCCATGGCTGCGGGTAAGCAGCACGATGACGCGGTCAGCCTCGCCGAAGTCATAGCTGCGGATGACCAGGGCGCGGTCGCGAAAATTCTCCCTCGGCATACTTAGGTTTTTAAGCCTTGGGTTTTAGAAGCCGAGACGGCCCAGCATCTTCGGGTCAGACTGCCAGTTCTTGAGCACCTTTATGCGCAGGTCAAGGTAGACGTTCTGGCCCAGCAGCTGGATGATCTCTTTGCGGGCGGTGCCCACGATGCGGGTAAAGCGGCGGCCGTCCTTGCCCTCGATGATGCGCTTTTGGCCTGGGCGCTCCAGGTAAAGCACCGCGTGGACGTTCATGACGTCGGGGCGAGTTTCATCGGGCAGCATCTCATCAACCTCGACGGCCACGCTGTGCGGCAGCTCGTCTTTCAAACCAGACAGTGCGGCCTCGCGGATGAGCTCGGCGATGCGCTTTTCCTGCTCTTCGTCGGTGATGTGATCATCGGGGTAGAACTTCGGGCCTTCTGGCAGCTGGTCCACGATGACCTGCACGAGCTCATCAAGCTGAACGCCCTCCTTGGAGGAGACCGGAATGACTACCGCTTGCGGATCCTCCTGGGTGAGTAACTCATGCAGCGCCAAAAGCTGCGCGCCGACCTGATCCTTGCTGGCCTTATCCAGCTTGGTCACGATTCCGATGATTGGGGTCTTCGGCGCTACCTTGCGGACGTTTTCCAGAATCCAGCGGTCACCCGGGCCAATCTTTTCATCGGCAGGGATGGTCAGGCCGATGACATCCACATCGGCATAAGTGTCCTTGACTACCTCATTGAGACGCTCGCCCAGCAGCGTGCGCGGGCGGTGCAGGCCCGGCGTATCCACGACGATAACTTGGGCGTCTTCGCGGTGTACCAAGACACGGATGGGGTGGCGGGTGGTCTCGGGCTGGTTCGCGGTGATGGCGATCTTCTGCCCCACCAGCGCGTTGGTGAGAGTCGACTTGCCCGTGTTTGGGCGGCCTACGAAGGACACGAAGCCAGAGCGGAAGCCCTGTGGCGTGTCGGTGAATTCTGTATAGTCCAGCGCCTCCCCATCGGCGGGAAGGTTCTCAAAGGCGGCGTCAAAATCGGTACTCATTGCTAGTCATCATAGCCCAGCCGCGTCACAGTAGTACATACGCGTTTGAGGCTGCCCGTGGGCCTCTTCACCGGCGTTCTCGTCTCGCAAATACCCAGGGCTGGAAATGCAGCTTTCTGGTGGATTGCGCGACGTCGGCACGCGTGGCGAAACGCGAACAGGACCTCTGGGTTTCCAGGGCTGGGTATCTATGCCGCGCGCCGCGGACCCATCGCCAACATTCGGCGCACCGTCGCGACAAACTCCTCCGGCCGGGCGCGCAACTCCTCAGGGCTAAAGCGCAGGACCACATAACCCATGTTGAGCAGCTCCTTCTGGCGGCGGTGCTCCGCGCGAATCGCCTCCACAGGCCTGTCTTGGTATTTGACATCGCCGTCAATTTCAATGAGCAACCAGCCGTCAATTGCCAAGTCAGCGCGGTACTTGCCCACTATGTACTGCGGGCGCACGTTTATGCCCGCACGCAGCAACAACGCGCGGGCGTAGGACTCCCACGGCGACTCAGAATCAACCACGGCCGCGGCCACCACGGCGCGCGCCGTCGCCACGCCCTTGACGCGGCCCAGCGCGCCCAACGTATCCTGCAAGCGACGGCGGCCCACCTGTGCACGCACATAATCCGCGGCGACCAGCCCTTCTTCGAAGCCGTGCAGGCGGGCCATGTCAATCGCGGGACGCTCCAGCGAGGTGAGCTTAATGCCGTGGACCGTAGTGGTTTGCCCGTGCAGGCGGGCGGCTTTATAAGCGAAGAAATGCCCCTTGGATTTCTGCGGCACCGAGCCCGAGGGCAGCACTGCTGGGTATTCGGTGGGGCGACTAATGGTGGGAACGCCGTATATCAGAGCGGCGGGCTTTCCGATCAACACGGCTTTATGCACGGTCCGTGCGTGGATATACACCCGCGCTATGTCGCGTTCCCAGGGTTTGAGCCGGTTCCAGAATTGCTTCGGCAGCGCGAAGCACCAGGCCGCGCGCACGATTTTGCCGTGGTGCAGCTGCAGCCAGCGCGGGTCTTCGTTGGATAGTTGGCGAAGGTCAATAAGGTGGGCGTCGATTGTGTCAAAAAGTAATGCGTTGTCCATGCCTTACTTTTAACCGGCGGCGGGTGCTGGCGCGCGGCAAGTGCGGCCAGGATGGTCAAATTCCCAGGGCTGGGCACCCAGACCTCCTGTTCGCTTTTCGCCGCGCTTGCCGACGCCCCGCAATCCACCAGAAAGCTGCATTTCCAGGGCTGGGTATTTGCCAAAAGGCGTGGGGCGGGTGCGCTAAAGCTCCTCGACCTGGAACTGCAGCTGCGGATTCGCAAACACGTCCTGGGACTCAATGAGCTGCAGCTCCTGCGAGTCTGCCTCATAAGTGTTGTGCAGCAAGTCGTACACCGAAGACGCGGTGCGCTTGAGCGCGAGCTTCGCATCGTGGGTTTCGACGTAGTGGCCGGTAAACAGCGCGGCAGTCACGTCGCCGGAGCCGTTGCGCTTGAATGGCAGGTGCGGGGTGGCAACGATGTAGGCGCGGTCGCCGTCCACGGCGAGCATCTCAATGATGTCCTCAGGGGTCTCCGGGCGCTTTACCGAGGTGACCAGCACGGTCTTCGGACCAATCTCCTGCGCAGCCTTCACTGCCTCGAGGGTCTGCTCCAGCGTGCCAACCTCGTGGCCAGTCAGGTAGCCCAGCTCAAACTGGTTCGGGGTGATGATGTCAGCCACCGGCACGACCTTATCGCGCAGCAGCGGCGGGATTTCGTCCGAGACAAAGCAGCCAGACTTCGCGTTGCCCATGACTGGATCGCACGCGTACAAAGCCTTGGGGTTGACGGCCTTGATGCGGTTGACAGCGTCGATAATTGCGCCGGCGATGTCTGGCCCGCCCTGGTAGCCAGAGAGGATTGCGTCGATCTTCTCAAAGGCGCCGCGCTTCTCGATGCCGTCAATAATGCTGGTGACATCCGATGCCGGAAGCATCGGCCCGCCCCAATCGCCGTAACCGGTGTGGTTGGAGAAGTTCACCGTGTGCACCGGCCATACCTCGTGGCCCGCGCGCTGGAGCGGGAATACTGCGGCGGAGTTGCCGACGTGGCCGAAGGTGACGTGAGACTGGATCGACAGAATATTCATGCCGTCTATTGTGCAACGTGACGCAACACGTCACCAACGAAACGGGGAAATTAATTTTCCTGTGGCTCGCCCACCGCCGGGATTCCACCGCCGGGGACCTCTTTGTCGAGGTTGGCGCGCTCGGCGGCATCCGGGAAGGCCTTGGGGCCCGAGGGCTTAGGCTGGTAGCTCACCCCGCGCGCGGCGAGGTTGTCATACCAGTCCGCCAGCAGCTCGTTCTGCAGGCTGAACATTTCCTTTTCCTCTGCCGGGGTGGCGTGGTCATAGCCCAAAAGGTGCAGGCAGCCATGCACCGTCAGCAACGCAAGCTCGTGGCCCAGAGAGTGGCCGGCAGCATCGGCCTGGCGCAGCGCGAACTC
>NZ_KV800708.1:163837-192007 GCF_001810285.1 Corynebacterium sp. HMSC071F07 | reverse complement strand
GGGACGCGCGCCCAGTGCGCCCGGAGTGATTTCATCCATCGGGAAGCTCATGACGTCGGTCGGGCCTTCCAGATCCATCCAACGCACGTGCAGGTCCGCGATGGTATCCAAGTCCACTGCGGTGATCGTGCACTCGGCATCCGGGTTGATGTCCATGGCGCCGAAGGCATAAGAGGCGACGTCGATGAGCATCTCCTCGTTGACGCCGTCGAAACCGGACTCATTGATGAATTCGATGGACATTTAGTTCTCCTTATTCACTTGCGCTGCGGCTGCTGAGACTTCTGCGGCTTCAGCAGCATCATAAGCATTCACGATACGGCTGACCAGCTGGTGCCTGACGACGTCGCTCGAGCCCAGGTCCGCAAAGTGAATATCCTGCACGCCGTCCAAGATGCGGCGCACCAAGCGCAGGCCAGAGACCTGGCCGCGCGGCAAGTCCACCTGCGAAACATCGCCGGTGACCACGATCTTCGAACCAAAGCCCAGACGGGTCAAAAACATCTTCATCTGCGCCGGCGTGGTGTTTTGCGCCTCGTCGAGGATGACAAAGGCGTCGTTGAGCGTGCGGCCGCGCATGTATGCCAGCGGGGCGACCTCGATGATGCCTGCTTCCATAAGCTTCGGGATCATCTCTGGATCCATCATGTCGCGCAGGGCGTCGTAAAGCGGGCGCAGGTACGGGTCGATCTTGTCATTTAGAGTGCCAGGCAGAAAGCCCAGCTTCTCGCCGGCCTCAACTGCTGGGCGGGTCAAGATGATGCGCGAGACCTGCTTGGTCTGCAGGGCCTGCACGGCTTTGGCCACCGCCAGGTAGGTCTTACCAGAGCCTGCGGGGCCGATGCCGAAGACCACGGTGTTGTCATCAATGGCCTGGACGTACTCGGATTGGCCCACCGTCTTTGGGCGCACGGACTTGCCACGGCGGCGCACGATATCGGCTGCCATCGCCGCGGAGACCGACTGCGGCGCTTCCACCGCAATCATGTCCACGGTGTGTTTCACGGTATCGGTGCTGACGTGATGGCCGCGGCGGGCAATCGCCTCGAGCTCGTCGAGCACCTTCGCGGCGCGGGCCACCTCATAGTCAGGGCCGGTTACCGTAACCGTGGTTCCGCGCGCGAAGAAGTCTGCGTCCAGTAGGTTGTTGAGCACCCGCAGGTTATCGTCAGCGTTGCCGAGCACGGTCGCGACGTAGACGGAATCAAGCTCAAACTTCTTGGGGATAATAGGCACCCCAACAGGCTACCAGCGTGCGGTGCGCACGCCGATTGCGGCAAGGGCCACCATGGCTGCCGACGCCGTGCGTAAGACCTCCGGGCCTAACTTAATCGGATGGGCTTGCAGGCGCTCCAGCTCCTCGGCGCCGATGCCTCCTTCGGGGCCGACGAGGAGATAAATGGTGCCCTCCAGCGGAACCTCCCGAATAGAGTCGGTGGCTTCCTCGTGCAAGACGTAGGCCGTCTGCCCGGCAATGAGCTGAGCTAGCTGCGGGGTGGTCAAGGGGCCAGTAACCTGCGGGATGCGGTCGCGGCGGGACTGTTTCGCAGCAGCAGTCGCTGCCGCCTCCCACTTCGCGAGCGCCTTCGGAGCCTTCTTTCCATCCCACTTGGCCACGCAGCGATCTGCCTGCCAAGCGATGATCTCATCGGCGCCTGCCTGGGTGGCAAGGTCCACCGCGAGCTCCGAGCGTTCCGACTTCGGGATGGCTTGGACCACCACGACGCGGGGGTTGGGCTCGGGCGCAAAAGTCACTGCGTCGACAAGCGCGGCCAAATGATCCTTGCCCGAAACGGACTGGATGGTGGCCAGGGCGGCGGTGCCCGTGCCGTCGATGAGCTTGAGCCGCTCCCCTACGCTAAGGCGCTTAACCGTCACCGCGTGGCGGCCCTCGGGACCTTCGAGCCCCACCGGCTCGCCAACGCTAGCCAACGAGAGATCAGGATGAATGAAGACGGGCAGAGACATTAACGGCGGAACCTATCTCGGATGCGGGAGAAGAAGGACTCCTCTTGGCCGTCGCCGGTCTCGCGGACGCGGGCGCCCTCGTCGCGAGAATCGCGGACCTTCTCGAGCAGCTCGCGGGTCTTCTTGTCCAGCTCCTTCGGCACCACGACGTCGACGTGCGCGAAGAGGTTGCCAAAGCCGTCGGTGCGCAGGCGCGGCATGCCCTTGCCCTCGACCTTGATGGACTCGCCCGGCTGGGTGCCCGGCTCGATGTCGATGTTGAGCTCCTCGCCATCTAGCTGATCGATGGTGAAGTTGGTGCCCAGTGCGGCATCGACCATCGGTACGCGCACGGTCAGGTGCAGGTCGTCAGCGTTGCGCTCAAAGACGGCGTGCGGCTTGGTGGAAACCTCCACATAAAGATCGCCCGCCGGGCCGCCGCCGTGGCCGACCTCGCCTTGAGAGGCCATGCGGATGCGCATGCCATCACCAATACCGGCCGGGATATTTACAGTGAGATCGCGGCGCTTCTTCACGCGGCCATCGCCACCACAGTGGTTGCAAGGATCAGTAATGACTTCACCGAAGCCCTGGCACTTCGGGCACGGGCGGGAGGTCATAACGTTGCCCAGGAAGCTGCGCTGCATCTCCTGAACCTCGCCCATGCCGCCACAACCATCACAAGTAACTGGCTTGGACTTGGAGGCAGAACCCGTGCCCTCGCAGCGGTCACAGAGCACAGCGGTATCGACGGTGACCTGCTTCTTCAGGCCGGAATAGGCCTCTTCCAGGCTAATGGTGGTGCGCAGCAGGGCGTCATTGCCCGGCTGCACGCGCGAGCGCGGGCCGCGGGAGCCACCTGCTCCACCGCCGAAGAACTCAGCGAAGATGTCGCCTAGGCCGCCGCCACCGAAACCACCGCCGAAGCCGCCGCCAGCAGCGCCGCGCTCTTCCATTGGGTCGCCGCCCATGTCAACGATTTGGCGCTTCTGCGGATCCAGGAGCACCTCTTGCGCGAGGGAGGCCTCGCGGAACTTCTCCGCCGCCTCTTCATCGCCCGGGTTAACGTCCGGGTGATACTTGCGGGCAAGCTTGCGGTAGGCCTTCTTAATTTCGGCGTCGGTTGCGGATTTTTCTACACCAAGGATGCCGTAATAGTCACGAGCCACTTAATGAAAGTCCTTATCTAAAATTAGAGTCACTGGGAAAAGTTTTCCGTGCCAGCTTACTCGCCGGCCAGAACTTCGCTTACATAGCGTGCAACAGCGCCAACCTTCGAGATTGTTCCCGAATAATCCATATAGGTCGGGCCTACAACGCCAAGGCCGCCCAACGTTTCATTGCCGGCGCCGTACGCAGTGGCGACGACGGATGCCTGCCGCAGCTTGTCCTCCTCATTCTCCTCACCGATGACGACGGAGACGTTGCCCAAATCCGGCACGCTAGCCAAAAGCTTCAACACCACGACCTGCTCTTCGAGAGCCTCGATGAGCGAGGGCAGCCCTTCTGGGAAGTCTCGCGCGATACGCGTGAGATTAGAGGTACCAGCCATGAGCAGGCGGTCGGAGGGGCGCTCCACCAACGTCTCGATGAGAGTCGTGGCGGCATTGAGCACGTGCGGGCGGATGTCCAGCGGGGAGGTTTCGACGAGGCTGGCAAGTTCCACCGAGGCGTCGGTTAGCGTCTTGCCCTCCAAGGCGTTGTTGAGGACGTCGCGTAAGCGTGCGGTCTGCAGTGGGTCGATGATGCTGTCCAGCTCGACGTTGCGCTGATCGACGCGCCCGTTATCCGTGATGAGCACCAACAACAGGCGCACTGGCGAAAGCGCCACGACCTCGCAGTGCTTCACGCGCGAAACCTTGAGGTTGGGCATCTGCACCACCGCCGCCTGCTTGGTCACCTGAGCAAGCAGCTGCACGCTGCGGCGCAGTACATCCTCCAGGTCGACGCCGCCTTCCAAGAAGGTCAGCATGGCACGGCGCTCCGGCGCAGACAAAGGCTTTACGTCGTGCAGCGAATCGACGAACTGGCGGTAACCCTTCTGCGTGGGCACGCGCCCGGAGCTGGTGTGCTCGTGGGCAATCAGGCCCTCCGATTCCAGCACCGCCATATCGTTGCGGATGGTAGCGGAGGAAACGCCCAGCTGATAACGCTCCAGCAGGGACTTGGACCCCACGGGCTCCTGGGAGGCAATATAGTCCGCCACAATGGCGCGCAGAACCTCGCGGCGGCGAGCATCAGTGGAATTGGACATGCGCCCTATGTTACCTACCTTCGCCGTGGCCTTTAAGCTTCCTCGGCAACCAACAAGTCGGTGATGATGCCGTCTGCCAAAAGGCGCCCCGGCTTGGTCAAGCACAGCCGGTCGCCGGCGCGCTGCAGCAACCCACGGGAGATGTAGTCCGCGATGACCGGCTCCGCACCCGGAGCCAGCCAGTTGGCCGGAATGCCCTCGCGCAAGCGCAGACCGAGCATGATCTTTTCGGTGTGCCGCTCGGCCTCGGTCAAAACCTCGCGTTCCTTGATAGGAAGTTCCTCGCGGCCCAGCATTTCGATGTAGCGGCGCGGCAGCTTCACGTTATAAAAGCGCTCGTCGTTCAAATGCGAGTGCGCGCCAGGGCCCGCGCCCCACCAGTTGCCGTCGACCCAGTAGATGCGGTTGTGCTCGCACTCGCCGCCGGGCTTGGCCCAGTTGGAGACCTCGTACCACTCGAAGCCTTCCGCTTCGAGCGTCGCAGAGACGGCCTCATAGCGCCTTGCCAGCACGTCCTCGTCGGGTGCAGACAAGATTCCCTTTTTCACCTTGCGCGCCATCCGGGTGCCGTCTTCTACGATGAGCGAATACGCGCTGACGTGGTCGACTCCCGTTTCGAGGACGCGGTCAAGGGTAAGCCGCACGTCGTCGTCAGTCTCCGTGGGCGTGCCATAGATCATGTCCAGGTTTACGTGCTCGAAACCTGCGGCGCGGGCCTCACGCGCGGCGTCGAAAGCCCGGCCCGGGGTATGCGCACGCTCAAGCACTCGCAGCACGCTATCCGACGCCGACTGCAAGCCCAGCGAAATGCGCGTAAACCCCGCCTCGCGCAGCTGCTCGAAATAGCGCGGGTCCGTCGACTCCGGATTCGATTCCGTGGTCACCTCCGCCCCTGGGGCCAAACCAAAAGTCTCTTTCACGCGGGCCAGAATGCGGCTAAGCCCCTCGGCGCCCAACATCGAAGGCGTGCCGCCGCCGATGAATACGGTCTGCGCCGGCCTTCCCACCTGCTGCGCCGCCATGCCCAGCTCGCACTCGAGGGCGTCCAGGTATGCGGCGGTCAGATCGCCGCCCAGCTCACCTGGGGTATAGGTATTGAAATCGCAATACCCGCACCGCGAAGAGCAAAAGGGAACGTGGATATAGAGGCCAAAGTCTTGAGACATGCCCTCTAGGCTAGCTTGGGCCAGGAACTAAATAACCCACCGGTACGTTGAAGGATGTAATCTATTCTGCAGTTTCCCATAAATAGAAAGGCAGCTTCAGTGGAACCTCCGAGTCGATGTCCCCGCCTCACCGAATGGCAGGCGGGGTAGGCCATGTTGCAAGCAATCCTTATGATTTTGGCGGGATTTCTGGTCATTGGCCTGATTATCGTCGCGAACGCGTACTTCGTTGCGCAAGAATTTTCTTTCATGTCGGTGGACCGCGCGCAGCTGCGCTCCATGGCTTCCGAGGGCAATAAGACAGCTGAGCGTGCCCTGAAAATTACCCAGCGCACCTCCTTCATGCTCTCCGGTGCCCAGCTGGGCATCACCATCACGGGCCTGCTGATTGGCTATGTGGCCGAACCCCTGGTGGGCCGCGGCTTGGGTGAGCTGCTGGGCGGCGTGGGCATTCCCGCCGGCGTTTCCATCACCATTGGCACGGTGGCAGCGCTTTTCATCTCCACCATCGCCACGATGCTTTTTGCGGAGCTATTCCCCAAAAACTACACCATCGCAGCCCCGATGAAGACGGCATTGTTCTTGTCCACCTCCACCATGTGGTACCTGCGCATTTTCGGCTGGCTTATTCACTTCTTTGAGTACGCCTCGAATGCGATCTTGAAGGTCTTCGGCATCGAGCCTGTAGAAGACGTGGATTCTTCCGCCACCACCGATGATCTCGAGTCCATCGTGGATGCCTCCCACGAGGCCGGCGACATCGACGAGGCAACCTACCTCGTGTTGGACCGCCTGTTGGACTTCCCGGAACACGACGTCGAGCACGCGATGATTCCGCGTTCCCGTGTCGACGTCATCGATCCGCAGACCACCATCGGCGAGGTTCGCGAGATGATGTCCACGGATCACACGCGCTACCCCATCATCGACGATGAACACAACCCCATCGGTGTGGTGCACTTGTTCGATGTGCTGGGAACGCAGCTCCCCGACGCCACCGCGGCCACCGAGATCATGCAGCCCGCCGTTGTGGTGCCAGAGCTCATGCCGCTTCCCGACGTCGTGACCGAGTTGCGCGACGCCAACGACAAGCTGGCCTGCGTCATCGACGAGTACGGCGGCTTCGTCGGCATCGTGACCATGGAAGACCTAGCCGAGGAGATCCTGGGCGATGTCAGCGACGAGCACGACATCGAAGAGACCGAGGAAATCACCGAGCAGGATGAGTCCCACTGGCTCGTCGATGGCGATACACCGATTGACGAAATCGAGCGCGCCATCGGCCACGATCTGCCAGAAGGCGACTTCGAGACCGTGGCCGGCCTGCTGATTTCCCACTCCGGCGCGCTGCCTGAGGAGGGCGAGGAGTACACGATTGAGCTCGAGGCGGAGCCGGATGACTGGGTAGAGCGCGACGACGCCCCAGTGCGAAAGCTGCACATGCGCGTCGAGGAGATTGACCGCCACGTGCCGTCGACCTTGGCACTGGAGCTCATTGAGGAATACGCCGATCAAACGGAGGAGGAGAACTAATGACTGATACTTGGTGGTTTAACCTCCTCATCACGCTTGTTATCATCGCCGCCTCGGCTTTCTTCGTCATCATCGAGTTTTCGATGATGGGCGCGCGCCGCAACCGTTTGGAAGAAACCGCTGAGACCTCCCGCGCCTCGCGCTCGGGCCTGCGCTCTTTGAACGAGCTGACCATCATGCTCGCCGGCGCACAGCTGGGTATTACGGCGGCGCCCTTCGTACTGGGTGCAGTGACCAAGCCGTGGGTCCACCACCTGCTCATGACCCCGCTGGAGGCACTCGGCCTGCCGCTGGGCGTGGCCGACGTGGTCTCGTTTATTTTGGCGCTGTTCATCGTGACCTTCCTGCACCTGGTCATCGGCGAGATGGCGCCGAAGTCTTGGGCGATTACCCACCCGGAGACCGCGCTGCAGCTCATCGCGGTTCCTGCCCGCGGCTTCATCTGGCTCTTCCGCCCGCTGCTGAAGTGGATTAACCACATGGCGAATGCGATGGTGCGCTGGACTGGCGAGGAGCCCGTCGACAGGGCCGGTGCCGCCGGCTACGACGCGGATACCCTGCGCCACTTGGTGGAGCATTCCCGCGAGACGGGCACTCTGGACGATGATTCGGCGAACCAGATCACCGGCGTAATTGAGTTGGAGGCCTCTACCGTTGGCGCGCTGGCTCGCGAGCATGGCTCCCAGGTCGTCCCGCTGTCTCCCGACGCTACGGTGGCTGAACTCCATGACTTGGTCACCCGCAAGTCCATCATGCGCGTGCTGGTCTTCCCGAAGGATTCCCGCGTGCCGCGTATCGTGCACGTGCGCGATACGCTCCTCGCCGAACCGGACACGCCAGTGCTCGAGTTCTCCCGCCCCGCGCTGACGGTTTCCTCCTCGCTGACTGTCCAGAAGACCTTGGACCACATGCGCGCTCGCAACGAGCAGCTCGTGGCCGTAGGCAAGGCGGACAAGGATAAAGCGATGTGGATTCTGACGTGGGATGACATCATGGGCCAGCTGTGGCCGCAGATTACGGAGCAGTTGGACTTGGCTAACTAGCGCCCAGCCCTGGAAACCCAGGGCTGGTTTTCTAGGGCTGGGGGTTCAGCAACAAAATTTCACAGCCAGTTGTTGACGCCACCAACAAGTTATCCACAGCTTTCAAAATTGCCTCTAGAGCTACACACCCGCGGCGGGCGAAGCTAGTGCCATGACCACTCTTGAGACCATCCACCCAGCCAAACCCGCCACATCCAATGACCTTAAATCCGGCACACTTTTGCAGCTAGCACCGCGCATGGCCGTAGACCGCGAGAAATACTTAGCGCTTTCCGCCGTCGAACGCCAGCGCCTCGAATGCATAGCCATAGCCCGCAGCTCTTATACCGCGGTACTGATTAGCAAGTCCGCTGCACTCCTTCATGACCTTTGGCTGCTCCCTTGCCCCGACGACCCGGTCGAGCTAGCGCTTCCCTGCGGCAGCCTGCCCCGCCATAACCGCCATGCGCCGGGACGCTGCTACCGCAAGACCATGGTCGGGGACGTAGAAACCATCGACGGTGCGCGCGTGGTTAGCATTGCCCGCGCGGTTGCCGACGTCGCGCGTTACCACGGCTTCCGCCACGGCCTCATCGCCGCAGACTCGGCGTTAAACATGGGTATTAGCCCTGCCCAGCTGCAAGCCGAGGTCGATGGCTTAGGGCGCGTGCATAATGCCGCAGCAGCCCGCAAGGCAATTGCCTGCGCCAGCTCCCTATCGCGCTCGCCTTTCGAGTCACTCGTGCGCGCACTGGCTGTGGAGCTGGGCTTAGATGCCAAGCCGCGGCAACGCGTGGCGCCTGGCATCGAGGCATTGCTCATCGAAGAGGCCATCATCGTCGAGATTGGCCCGCAAGCGGTCCTATCCCGGCGCTCGAGCCGCACGGCATACCTGCGCTCCTTGGGATACCGAGTAGTTCAATTTACGCCCGAGCAATTAGCCAAAGATCCAGATACCTGCCGGAGGACGCTGCACATGGTGGCGCAGGCGCACGCGGTTAAGGCGAGCTAGAAAAGACAAACACCGCCGAACGAGGGAATCGGCGGTGTTGGTGTCTCCTTGTGTGTTGGCAACAAGGAAGTCTATTTATTGGCTCTTAAGCGGTAGTCGCGGCCTGTCGCGCAGCTTCGCGCTTGGCACGCACGCGGGCCACCACAGCGTTAACCCGAGCACGCTCTTCTAAGAACGGCGGCGGGTTGTGACCACGCATCGTTCGCACGTAGGCTGGGTGGGCTTCGACGACGGTATGGCGCCAAGCCTGCACCGCGATGAGCGCGGATTGACCGGCACGCTTGTACAGATGCGGCAGGGAAATCATGTCCAGGTTGCGGGCCACGGCGTCGGTTTGGCCGAGCACATAATCCACCAGCTCGCGCAGGTAATCCGCCACCGCCCCAGTGCGGCCGCGCAGCGTGGCAGCGAGCTCGGAGACCACAATGGTCGGGGAATCAATCGCAAAGGCGGCATCCAGGCTGCGCGCGGTGAGCTGCTCTGGCTCGGCGATATCGTTGTTGCCAGATGCGGCGGCGGAGATAGTGCCCGAGCGCACCCCTGAGACCAGCGCGTGGCGCAGGCCAATCAGCTCGCCTACGCAGCGTCCGGAATCGATGCGGGCATCCTCGACGATGTCGCCGAGTTCCGCCAGGCAGTCCAGTGCGAGTTCATCGTCCCAATCCTCAATTGCCTCGATGAGGTGCTCGATATACTCGACAACTTCGTCGCCGATGTTGTAAATCTCCTGAGTCAGCTCGCGGTGACGTAGCTCGGCGGCGATTTTGTGCATGCCGGTCCTTTCCGCAAACTAACCTCTAGTTGAGGTTGAGACTTCTCTGTAACGAGTGCTGACTTTATTCCAGATCCTGTGAACGATCTGCGCGACACTCCGAACAAACTCACAGACTTGAAAATTGCGGGGAGCCGGCGAAGCACCCGCCGGCCCTAAATGCCTACTGCTTCTTCGAGTAGATGTGGTCAATCGCGTTAGCGTAGCGCTGTGCCACAACATAGCGCTTGACCTTCATCGTTGGGGTCAGCTCGTTGTCCTCCTCAGTCAGGTCAGATTCCAGAATGTAGAACTTCTTAATAGCCTCCGCATGGGAGACAGTGGTGTTGACCTGGTTGATAGCGTCCTGGATTTCCGCACGCAGCGTGGCGTCGGTAGCCACCTCGCGCATGGAACGGTTGGCCGGGATATTGTGGTCAGCCTTCCATCGCTTGAGCTGGTCCTCCTCCAGGGTCAGCAGCACACCGATGAATGGCTTGCCGTCGCCCACGACCATCGCCTGGGAAATAAGCGGGTGCGCACGCAGCATGTCCTCCATCGGCCCTGGGGAGACGTTCTTGCCGCCTGCGGTAACGATGAGGTCCTTCTTACGGCCGGTAATGACAACGTGGCCGGAATCCATAATTTCGCCCAAGTCGCCGGTGTTGTACCAGCCATCTTCCAGAGCATCCGCGGTGGCCTCTGGATTATTCCAGTAGCCCTTGAAGACGATGTCGCCCTTGATCATGATTTCGCCGTCTTCGTTGACACGGATGGTGGTGCCCTCCAGTGGCGGGCCAACGGTACCGATCTTCTGATTCTCAAAGTCCACGGCTGCAGCTGCCGCAACCTCGGTAAGCCCGTAGCCTTCGTAGACGGTCACACCGATGCCGCGGAACCAGTGCAGCAGGTCATGGCTCATCGCCGAACCACCGGTGATACAGTACTTCACTTCGCCGCCCATCGCTTCACGAATGGTGGAGTACACTAGTCGGTCAAAGAGCTTGTGCTTTGCACGCAGCACGCGGTCTGGCCCCTCCGCGGTGTCCAACGCACGCGAGTACTCGATGGCCCCCTTTTCAGCCTCGCGGAAGATACCCGCCTTGATCGGGCCGCCTTCCTTGGCCTTGGAAGCCGCACCGTTGCGCACCTTTTCGAAGACGCGCGGCACGCCCAGAATCAGGTTCGGGCGGGAACGCTGGAACTCGATGGTGATGGTGCTGAAGTCAGACCAGTGATTCTGCGAAGCACCGCTCATGGCAACGGCCAGGGATACTGCACGTGCCAGCACGTGGGCCAGCGGCAGGAAGGTCAACACGTGGTTGCCCGGCACGGCGATGCCGCCAATCGGGTTGGTCAGCAGGCCCAAGGTCTCCGCCAGCCAGTTACGGTGGGTCAGGATGCAGCCCTTCGGGCGGCCGGTGGTACCGGAGGTATAGACCAAAGACGCGAGATCGTCGGTCTTGGTGGCAGCGATGCGGGCGTCAACGACGTCGTCGGAAAGCTCGCGGCCCTCAAACATCAATGTGTCGATGGCCGAGGAGTTGATCTCCAGGATGCGGCGCAGCTGCGAAGGCGAATTCTTCAGCGCCGGCTTGCCGTCATCCTGCAGCTTCAGGTGCGCCACCAGCTCGGAGTGCTCGCGCGATTCAGTAATCGCCAGCACCGCGCCGGAGTCCTCCACGATCCACTGCACCTGGGACAGCGAGGAGGATGGGTAGATAGGCACCGAAGCCGCACCGGCAGCCCAGATTGCGAAATCCAGAAGCGACCACTCGTAGCGGGTGTTCGACAGCAAGACCACGCGATCGCCCTGCTCCACGCCGGCGGCGATAAGGCCCTTTGCAACTGCGTAGACCTCTTCGACGAACTGCTTGGCAGTGACGTTGACCCACTCATAGCTGGCCGGGCGAGTAAACATCACGCCGTGTGGGCGCGCCTTCGCCGTGGCCATCATGCGGGTTAGACAGGTTTCACCGTCTTCGATTTCAAACTTTGCAGGAGTGTGCGCTTCTTGCATAGTCACTGGATATCCTTTCGCACATCTATATAATTCCAGCCCACTCTATCAACCGATACCCCGACGTGTGACCTAAAGCCGTGGCAGAATGTGGCCTGTGACTACGCGTGAACTGCTTGAAGAACTCGCCCAGCGCCATGGCGTTGCCGCTAAGTACTCCTCCCAATCCGGCTACCCCATTTATGTAACGGATGAAACAATCGCCTATACCCTGCGCGCATTGGGCGTGGCGGTGGAAGACCGCGCGAGCGAGGAGCGCCTGACGCACCTGCTCTACGAGGACTACTTAGAGCGGGCATCGCGCCCGTTGCCGCCGTGCGTGGTGGCCAAAGAGGGCGTCGAGAAGCAATTCCTCGTGCACGTGCATGCGGGCCAGCCGGTGGATATCCAGGTAGAGCTCGAAGATGGGCAGCTCCGCCAGGTCTATCAGGACGAAAACAATGTCCCGCCTGCCGACGTCGCCGGTACCCACTGGGGCGAGGCCACCTTCCACATTCCGGGGGATCTGCCGCTGGGCTTTCACGAAATCCAAATGTCCTCGCCGGGCATAGGCGCGCATTCATGCCCACTGATCATCACCCCGGCACGTCTTAACACCGCTGACCCGTACCTAGAGCGCCCTGCCGCAGGCGTGATGGCGCAGCTGTATTCGGTGCGCTCGGAAAATTCCTGGGGCATCGGCGACTTCCAGGATTTGGGGCGCCTGGCGCAAACGGTGGCGCCTTTCGCCGATTTTCTGCTGATTAATCCCCTGCATGCCGCCGAGCCGGTGCCACCTGTAGAGGATTCGCCGTATCTTCCCACCACGCGGCGTTTTATCAATCCGCTCTACCTCAACATCGAGTCCATTCCGGAGCTGCAGCAGCTTTCCCCGGAGCTGCTTGACGACGTCCACGAGCTCGCCGCCGAGTTCCGCGAGCGCAACCGCAGTGCCGCTGAAATTGAGCGCGATTGCATCTATGAAGCCAAACTCCAAGTATTAAAAGAGCTTTATAACCTGGAATTTTCTGCTGAGCGCCAAAATAAGTTCTTGGAATTCCAGCAGGCAGAGGGCAAAGGCCTACAGGACTTCGCGCGCTGGTGTGCCGAGCAAGAGCTTTCGCTGCGCACGGGCCAGCGTCATGCGGTGGAGGAAGAGGCCGGAGAACTCGCGCGTTTTTATGCCTGGCTGCAGTTCTTGTGCGATGAGCAGTTGGCTGACGCGCAGCGTCGCGCCAAGGAGGCGGGCATGCGCATCGGGCTGGTCACCGACCTAGCCGTAGGCGTGCACCCGGGTGGCGCGGACGCGGTGAACCTCGCCGAATACCTCGCGCCGCAGAGTTCCGTGGGTGCCCCGCCTGATGATTACAACCAGCAGGGCCAGGACTGGTCCCAGCCACCGTGGCACCCGGTGCGCCTGGCGGAGTCGGGCTATAGGCCGTGGCGAGAGATGTTGCAGACCATCCTGCGCCACTCGGGAGGCGTGCGAGTGGACCACATCTTAGGGTTGTTCCGCCTGTTTTGGATTCCGCGCATGACGTCGCCGCAGAACGGCACCTATGTCTATTACGACCACGAGGCCATGCTCGGCATTCTCGCGCTGGAGGCCCAGCGGGCTGGAGCGGTGCTCGTGGGCGAGGACTTGGGCACTCTCGAGCCGTGGATTCAGCATGTGCTGGCAGAGACCGGGGTGCTGGGAACTTCCATCGTGTGGTTCGAGCGCGCCGAGGATAACGAGTCGCCTTTGCCGCAGCACGCTTATCGCCGCTTGGCGCTTGCTTCCGTGGGCACGCATGATCTTCCGCCGACCCTGGCTTATCTGCGCGGCGAGCATATCGCGCTGCGTGCACGGCTGGGCGTGCTCACCCGCTCCGTGGCCGAGGAAGTAGCAGATGACCGCAAGTGGCAGGCGCGGCTTCTGGATGAGGTGGAGCGCACCGGGCTGCTGCCGCGGCGCGAACCAGAGGAAGAGGTTGTCTTGGCTTTGCACCGCTACATCGCCGGCACGCCTTCGGCGCTAACAAGTACGAGCCTGGTGGACATGGTGGGCGACGTTCGCGCGCAGAATCAGCCCGGCACCACGAAGGATCTCTACCCCAACTGGTGCGTGCCGTTGTGTGATTCCACGGGTACGCCCGTGCTCATTGAGGACTTGGAAAGCAACGAGTTCTTCCAGAAAATGGCACGCGCTAGCGCCCGCCGCGGCGATTAAATAAGACGATTAAATAAACAGGCCGATGATTGCCACCACAACGACGAGCGCGATCATCGTCCACAGCGCCAGGCTGACGCGTGACTTTGGCAGGGCGCGCTTGCGGGGCGCAGGAGTTTGATTGCGTTCGGGATCCCAGAGGCCTTCGCGCGGATCTTCGGGCGTTGACATGGTTTCCAAGCTTAGCGGGTGGCGGAAGTGGAAGTCTTCTTCGGCCCCTTCAGGTGGCGGGCCGTAAAGTCGATGGCGAACATCAATGCCCAGGCTGCGAGCGCAAGCAGCGGCACCGCCACCGCGATGAGCACCGGCATTTGCAGCCATACCGGCGCCTGCACCATCGCCTGCGATAGAGCACCGGTCAAATTTGTCCACCATTCCATAAAGCGGGATTTTAGCCGAGTACTCTAGCCCGTATGACTAACACGCCAGTTCACGCCACTTGCCCGGCAGGCACGATCACCGGATACACCACAGATACGGTCAATTACTTCCACTCCGTGGACTATTCGGAAATCCCCAGCGACTTCGCCGATGCGCGGCCGCTTCAGACACCTCGCGACCAGGACGCACGTGTTCCGCGTCCGGAGGCGATTGCGCTGACTATCACTGCGCCTGCCGAGACCACGGATGCCCCAGTGTTGGTCTACATCCACGGCGGGCGCTACGAGCATGGCACCCACGAGGATCCACGCGCCGAGGGCACCGCCAACGCGCAGGCCGGAATCGTGCAGGTGCAGGTGGGCTACCGAGTGGGGCTGCCAGGCTTTGCGAGCTTCCGCGACGACGAGGCCTTCCGCTTCCGCGGCATCGATGATTGCCAGCTGGCGCTCGAATGGATTCAGCGCAACATCGAGTCCTTCGGCGGCGACCCCACTAACGTCACGCTCATCGGCCAATCAGCCGGCGCCACCACCGCGTTGTGGCTGATGCGCCGCGACCACTACCGTGGCGCTTTCCGCCGCGTTGTCGCGCTTTCCCCGGCCTTCCCGTTGCAGCCCTTCGAGGAACGCAAGGCCACGCTGCGCCAGGCCATGGGCCCCGCGATTACCCGTGGCTCGCTAGAAAGCCTGCCACAAGAAAAGCTCGAGGCGGGCTACCGCAAGTTTGCAAAGAAGTACAAGTACGGCATGGCATTGGGCCCCGCGCCTTTCGACGCCCGCGAGCTCGCCGACATCCCGCTGGTGCTCGGCTCTACCCGCGACGAGTTCTACGACGTAGCCTCTGCACAGAAAGCCGACGCCAGCCCGTTCCGCAGGCTTATCGCACGCTATCTCGCGCCCAAGTTCGGCTTCCCACGCAACTCAGTAGTTACTTGGATGCAAGTGGCCAACTATTTGGATGAATCCCGCCCGTTGGGCCGCATGATTGGCGATGGCAATATTCGCCGCTGGGTGGCACAAGCAGGCGCCGACGCCCCTGGCCCTACCTGGATGATCGAATTCACCCGCGCCGATGGCCCGGCACTCCACTGCGCCGAGCTGCGCTATCTCTTCGGCGTGCACAACAACGACTCCACGAAAAGGCTCAACCGCTGGCTGCAAGAATTTACCTGCACCGGCGAGACCGGTTTTCCGGAGTATCGCCCCGACCACGCCATCTGGGAATACGAGATGGACAGCGGAGTGCACCGCGTGGCCTATGCCAGCCTCGACTACGTGGCCGCCGCTTTCAGCGAGGACACCCGCGCCGGCGGGCTGCTATAGCGCAGAAATGGCCTCGCGCAGCGGGGCCTCTGCAATTTCCTCAACCATCCACGGGCTGAAAGCAAACGGAGTGGCAACCGCGGCGTCGATAAGCGCGGCGGGTGCTGCCCACGCGATGGAGTCCACCTCATCAGGATTCGGGTGCAGCTGCACATCCTCCGGGAGCTCCACGACGAAGACTGGGCAGATCTCATGCTCGACGATGCCGGAGGAATCAACGGCCCGATAAGAAAAGTCCGGAAGCCCCTCGCGCACCTGGCCCGCCTCAGCGTGGATGCCCAGCTCGAAGTGCGCCCGTCGCAGCACCGCCGAGACGTTGTCCTCCCCCGGCGCTGGATGGCCACAAAAAGAATTGGTCCACACGCCGGGCCAGGTCTGCTTTGCCAGCGCGCGGCGGGTCACAAGCACCTTGCCGCCTGCTACAACCCACGCGGAAAACGCGAAATGCAGCGGGGTATCCGTGGTGTGAACGGCCGCTTTATCAGCAGTTCCGGCAGGTAGTCCGTCGGGGCCGGCGAGGACTACGAGTTCTGTCATAGGTTGAGGTCTCCCACGTAGGTGACGTTGCCGATGCTAAAGCGGGCATTCCAGAGGTTGCCCGGGGTGACGTTGAAGCGGTACTGCAGGTTCGTCGAAGCACCCGCGCCCAGAGGCAGGTCCAGGCCCGGCGCGGCTACGTCGGCGTTGGCCTCTGGGTCATAAGGCAAAAGCTCAATCTTGGACCAACCGCCATTGCCGTCAGCGCGCTCGAGGATGGGCTCTTCGATGGCATCAGGCGGCAGTGCGGTGTCATTCAGGTTGTGCACGCGGATGGTCACCACAGATCCCTGCACGGAGTCGCTGTATACGCCCTGCAGATCCCACTCGACGTTCAGGCCATCGTCTTTGACCTTGGCGCCCAAGTCGGAGGAGATCTCCTTGTTGTCTACGTCTTTGTGCTCGTACGGAGGCTCTTCAGAGCTGGAAACCACGATGTCTTCGCCCAATCCGGTTTCCTCTGGCTGCAGGATGGCACAACCGGAGGCAAGGGTACCGATTGCTGCCACAGCAGCAATCAACTTCAGAGACCTATTCACCGCGAATTCCTTTTGCTTTTGGGACGGATCAAAACTTTTCTTTAATACCTTAACCTAGTCAGTGCTTATTGCCGTACAGGTGGCATACTGTCCCTTCTCGAATCCTTCTCACCCCTACCTCAGAATTGAGAGGCGCTAGCTCGCTTTATGAATTCCATCTTGCGCATTACTCGCAGTGCTTCTGCGCTGTGGCCTTTTTATTTGGGAGTGCTTGCCACCGCCACGGTGACCGCGGTGCTCTCGCTCATCTCGCCCTTCTTGGTCCGCGAGGCAACCGACGCCATCGTTGAGTCCTTGCAGGGCGACACCCCGGCCGAAAGCGCCCTGCGCACCGTCATGTGGCTGGTCATCGCATTGTTTGCTGCCGACGCCCTGGGCAACCTGATTAAAAACGTCGGCGGCTTTATCGGCGACGTCATGGTGGCGCGCCTGCGTCAGATCCTGTCCACGCGCTACTTTGCCAAGCTGCTTTCCGTGCCGCAGGCCTACTACGACAATCAGGTCACCGGCACCATCATCGCCCGGCTGGATCGCTCAATCTCCAATATCACGCAGTTTGTGCAGTCCTTCTCCAACAACTTCTTCACCATGCTGATTCAGGCCATCGCGGTGTTGGTCATCATGGGCATTTACTACTGGCCGTTGGCCATCCTGCTCGCGCTGCTGTTTCCGCTGTACATGTGGCTTACCGCCATGACCTCGACGCGCTGGCAAAAATACGAGGGGAAAAAGAACTCCGATGTGGACCAGGCCAATGGCCGCTTTGCTGAGGTCATCGGCCAGGTTAAGGTGACCAAGTCCTTCGTGGCGGAGGTGCGCGAGCTAGATAGCTTTGGCAAGCTCTACCGCCGCATCGTCGATACCACCAAGCCGCAGTCGCGCTGGTGGCACTCTATGGATACCCTGCGCGGCGTGGCCATGTCCCTCATCTTCCTGGGCATCTACGCCATCGTGTTCTGGCGCACCCTCCATGGCCATTTCAGCATCGGCGATATGGTCATGATTTTGCAGCTGGTCAACCTGGCCAAGCAGCCGGTGTTCATGATGAGCTGGATTGTGGACACGGCCCAGCGCGCCATCGCTGGTTCCAAGGACTATTTCAAGGTCATGGAGGAAGACTTCGAGCCGACGGCGAACAAGGGCCTCATCGAGGCCACTACGGCTTCCGACGCCCCGGTGCTTGACCTCAATCCGGTTCAGCCTTTGGAGCCGACGCCTGGCAAGCCGGTCTTTGCTTTCCAGGATGTGTCCTTTTCCTATGAAGAAGACAAGCCCGTGGTCGAAAACATCACCTTTGCTGCCGAGGAAGGCCACAAGGTGGCTTTGGTCGGCGAATCTGGCGGCGGCAAGTCCACGCTGGTCAATCTGCTGCTCGGCCTCTACCACCCCACCGCGGGCCGCCTTAGCGTGCTGGGCCACGACGTCGACGAGCTCAAGGCCGCGCGCCTGCGTGCCTCTGTCGGCGTGGTCTTCCAGGAGTCCTATCTGTTCTCGGGCACCATCCGCGAAAACATCGCCTACGGCAAGGCCGGTGCGAGCGAGCAGGAGATAATCGACGTCGCCAAGCGCGCCAATGCCCACGACTTCATCGAGGCTTTCCCGCAGGGCTACGACACCGTCATTGGCGAGCGCGGCCTAAAGCTTTCGGGCGGACAGAAACAACGCGTTGCCGTGGCGCGGGCGATGCTCAAGGACGCGCCGATCTTGGTCCTGGACGAGGCCACCTCTGCGCTGGATACCAAGGCCGAGCGCGCCGTGCAGGCAGGCCTGGATGAGCTGATGAAGAATCGCACCACGCTGATCATCGCCCACCGCCTGTCCACCATCGCCGACGTGGATACCATCATCACCCTGGATAAAGGCCGTATTGATGAGATTGGTTCGCCGGCGCAGTTGTCCCAGTCCGGCGGCATCTATGCCGAGCTACTGCGCCTTACCCAGTCCAGCTCGCGTGCAGACCGTGAGCGTTTGAAGCGCTACGGATTCGTCGAAAACACCGCCGCTGAGACGGAAGAATAATAATCCTGTTGCCTGCTTTTGCCCCGCGCTAATGTGGGGCTTATGCAGTTTCCATCACTAGAAAAGTTACAAGCCCGCGGCACCCGGAAGTGGACGGTGTACGGCGATGACGTACTGCCGCTGTGGATTGCAGAGTCCGATTTTGAAACTTCTCCTGCAGTCAAAGATGCAATCCAGCGCGCCGTGGATGCCGAGACCTTTGGCTACGCCCCCTCGCCGAAGTCGGCCGGGCTTAATGACGCCGTGGCTGACTTTTATGAAACGCGCTACGGCTGGCGCCCCAACCCGCGGCAGATTTTCTGGATCGGCGATGTAGTCCGGGGCCTTTTCTTGGCGCTGAACTACTTCACGCGGCCGGATTCCCCGGTGGTGGTTCCGGTTCCGTCCTACCCGCCGCTTTTGGAACTGCCGGAAGCCGCCGGCCGCGAAAAGATTGAGACCACTCTCGATCTCGCAGACATCGAGCGCGCCTTCCGGCAGGGTGCCGGCTCCATCTTGCTGGCCAATCCCTTCAACCCACTGGGCACCGTCTTTGAGGAAGACTATCTCACTAAGTTGGTGGCGCTGGCGGAGAAATATGACGCGCGCATCCTCGCTGACGAGATCCACGCTCCCCTGGTCTACGAGGGCAAGCACATTCCGGTCGCTTCCTTGGGCGAGGCCGGCGCACGGCGCACCATCACCGTGACCGCTACGTCCAAGGCGTGGAATATTGCGGGGCTAAAGTGCGCGCAGATCATTTTCTCTAACGCCGGCGACGTTGCCACCTGGAATAGCTTGAGCGGCGTGGCCAAGGACGGCACCGGAACTTTAGGCGTGCTGGCAGCCGAGGCCGCCTACCGCGACTATGAGTTCCTAAACCAGGAGATTGAGTATCTGCGGCAGACCCGCGATTGGCTCGTCGAGGAGCTGCCAAAGCGCATACCAGGGCTGAAAACCACCGTTCCGCAGGCAACCTACCTGCTTTGGCTCGATTTCCGGGACACCGCGATTGGTGATAACCCCCAGCCCGCGAAGTGGCTGCGCGAGCACGCCAAGGTGGCCCTCAACGAGGGCGATACCTTTGGCACCGGCGGCAGCCACCATGCCCGTTTGAATTTCGCGACTTCTCGCGAGATCTTGGAAGAAGCACTCGACCGTTTGGAGAAGGTTTTCTAATAGCAATTAGAAATTTGCCAGACTTCCCTCCACCGTATAACGTATTATGAGACAGTTATCCCAAATAGTGGGAAACCAGAGGGAAGATATGACAACACAAACACAAACACCTGCGACTCCGACCGGCAAAAAGGGCGGCTCCGTCACCACCATCGTGGTGGCCTCGCTGATGCTCTTTTCGATGTTCTTCGGCGCCGGCAACCTTATCTTCCCACCCATGGTCGGCGTAGCCTCCGGCACCAACTTCTGGCCGGCCATCCTGGGCTTTTTGGCGGCCGGCGTGCTGCTGCCGGTCCTGGCGGTCGTCGCTGTGTCCATCTCCGGTCAGTCCGTGCGCGATATCGGAAACCACGGCGGCAAATTCTTCGGCATCGTATTCTCCGCCATGGCTTACCTGGCCATCGGTGCTTTCTACGCGCTGCCACGCACCGGCGCAGTTTCCATGGAAACCGCCATCACCCCGCTGTTCGGCTGGGAAGGCTTCGGAGCCAACGTCACCTACAACATCATCTTCTTCCTCGTGGCACTCGTCTTGTCGTGGAAGCCAAATAGCATCATCGACACCCTGGGCAAGTTCCTGACCCCAGCGCTGGTTATCTTGCTCTTCGTCCTGATCACCCTGGCCTCTTTCGGCGCCGAACGCGTCCCGGCCACCCCTTCGGAGGACTACACTTCTTCCGCCATGGTCACTGGCCTCTTCGAAGGCTATAACACCATGGACGCCATCGCTGGCCTGGCCTTTTCCATCGTCATCGTCACCTCCCTGAAGTCCAAGGGCTTCAAGGAAGGCAAGCCGGTGGTTTCCGGCACCATCACCGCCGCCGTTATCGCCGGCGGCCTGCTGGCAGCCATCTACCTCGGCCTGGGCTGGATCGGCCAGACCATCCCGAACGGCCAGAGCTATGAATCCGGCGCCACCCTGCTTGCCGACGCCGCGAATTCCACCATGGGCGACATCGGCCAGGCAGTTTTCTCCGCCATCGTCATCCTGGCGTGCATGACCACCGCGGTCGGCCTTATCGTCGCCACCTCTGAGTTCTTCGTGCAGCTGGTTCCAAAGACCACCTACCATTTCTGGGCCGTGCTCTTTACCCTGCTGTCCATCGCCTTTGCTTTCCAGGGCTTGGAGACCGTCCTGGCCATCGCAGTT
The DNA here is from genome assembly GCF_001810285.1 of Corynebacterium sp. HMSC071F07. Taxonomy (NCBI): domain Bacteria; kingdom Bacillati; phylum Actinomycetota; class Actinomycetes; order Mycobacteriales; family Corynebacteriaceae; genus Corynebacterium; species Corynebacterium sp. HMSC071F07. The sequence goes on along the minus strand of NZ_KV800708.1, from coordinate 171,005 downwards.
CCATTCATCCCCTCCCTGTCCCCGCCGGCCATCACCCTGATTGCGCTGACGCTGCTGCAGCCAATGGTCAAGAATGCCGTGCGCTTCCGCTGGGCGTTCCTGCTCGCGCTGTGGACCTCGGTCATCTGGTCTGCACTGTCCGTCCTGGCAGGCCAGGGCTGGCTCGCAGGCATCCAGCCGCTGCTGGACGTCTCACCGGGCCAGGCCGTGGGCCTGGGCTGGTTCGCGCCGACCGCGATTGCAGCCCTCATCGGCGTGGGCATCGACTTCGCACAGCGAAATAAATAGTCCGGGCGTAGCGTTGGAAATAAGAGCACTTTCCAACCTGCAACTTCAACCTGCAACTTAAGGACTATTAGTGACCAACCGCGCAAAGCTTTCCCTGCTTGACTTCTGCACCATCTACGAAGGCGAGACCGCCGCAGAATCGATGGCCCGCTCCGTCGAGCTTGCACAAGTTGCAGAGAAGGCCGGCTACTCCCGCATCTGGTACACCGAGCACCACAACATGCCGACGATCACTTCCTCGTCGCCCGCGGTGCTCATTTCCCACATCGGCGCCAAGACCAACACCATCCGTCTTGGCGCCGGCGGCGTGATGCTACCCAACCACGCCCCCTACGTCGTGGCCGAGCAGTTCGGCACCCTGGCCGAGCTCTACCCCAACCGCATCGATCTCGGCTTGGGCCGCGCGCCTGGCACAGACATGCACACCCTGGGCCGCGCACTGCGCCGCGACGCCCACGCAGCAGAGCGCTTCCCCGAGGACGTCAAGGAGCTGCAGGGCTACTTCTCCGGCAAGTCCTTGGTCCCCGGCGTGCAGGCCATCCCCGGCGTAAACACCCACGTGCCGCTGTACATCTTGGGCTCTTCCATGTTCGGAGCATCGCTGGCCGCCAAGTACGGCCTGCCCTATGCCTTCGCCTCCCACTTCGCGCCCACGCACCTGCGCCAGGCCACGGCCTATTACCGCAATAACTTCCAGCCCTCCGAGGCGCTCAGCGAGCCCTATGTCATCGCAGGCGTCAACGTCACCGCCGCCGATACCAAGGAGGCTGCCGACGCCGAGTATGAAAAAGTGTGCTTCAACCGCGTCAAGGCCTTCGCCGGCCGCGGCAAGTATCTAACGGATCAGCAAGTCGAACAGATCAAGAACTCCCACCAGGGCGCGCAGATTCTCGGCATGATGAAATACAGCGCCGTGGGCACCACCGACCACGTGCGCGACTACCTCGCAGACTTCCAGGAGCTAGCCCAAGCTGACGAGCTGATGATCTCGCTACAATCCACCGGCCATGACAACCTCCTGCAGAACATGAATCTGCTCGCAAAAGCATGGGAGCTCAACTAAAACACCCCCGCTAAACACCCCCAAAAATTGTGCACATTCTGAGCTTTTCAAAGGCTGCACACGCCCCTAGGCTTGAGCAATTAAGACGCTCGATTTAACTTGATTAGTATTTACATTATTTGGCTTCCACTATTTTCGCTACGTAAGGAGGAGGCATGCCAGCACGCGGGGTGCAGCAGCACAAGAAGATCGCGGACTATCTACGCGGCCTCATTAAGGACGAGAGCATCAAGGCGGGTGACTTTCTTCCCAGCGAGGCGGAACTGTGCGCGAAGTTCAACTCCTCCCGCGGTCCAGTGCGCCAGGCCATTGCTAGCCTGCGCTCCGAAGGCTTAGTAAGCTCCGGCCGCGGACGACGCTCCGTAGTGTTAGGCAGCTTCACCGCGGAGAACTTCGACGCCATCTGCTCCATCACCAACTGGCTGAGCGGCCGCGGATACAACGTTGGGCAAAAGACCCTGTGGACCGCCCGCCGCCCTGCGCCCAAGGAGGCGGCAAGCTACCTGCGCATCAGCGAGGACGAACAGGTGGTGTTTGTACACCGCATCCGCAGCATCGACGGCGAGCCGGTTGCCATCGAGCGTATGTATTTCCCGCTGCACGTGGGCAAGCACATTTTGGACTTCGATGCCGATTCCGGCTCCATCCACAATCATCTGATGGCCCAAGGCGTCGAATTCGATAACGCGCACCGCGAGCTGACTCTTACCTGCGCCTCCGAAGAGGACGCAGCAGCCCTTAGCTGCGAGCCTGGCACTCCGCTGTGGCGCATCCACATTGAGCTTTCCGATCACGCTGGCCGCCCCGTGGAGTACACCACCAATCTCCTGCGCGCGGATCGCATGAAGGTCGGCATTACCAACGTCCGCGGCACTACTTCCCCACTTGAGGTCATCCTTACTGACTAACCCTCCACCCGAGGGACATTCGCTTAACCGAGCCGAAACGCTTAACCTGCTTACATGAAGAAAGTACACCTAGCGCGTGCAGCGAGCGCGCTGGTTCTCGGGGCGTCGCTAAGCGCGTGCTCAGCCGGACACACGGCGGTCAAACCCACCGCCAGTGATTCGCTGACCATTGCCGCAACCGGCGCTGCTACCTCTCTCGATTTCACCAACGTCGGTGGAGCTGCCATCCCCGCCGCACTCATGAGCAACGTCTACGAAACCCTCGTACGCATCGAGGGCGACGAGATTGTGCCAGGCCTCGCCGAAAGCTGGGATGCGAAAGACACCACCTATACCTTCCACCTGCGCCATGGTGTGCAATTTAGCAACGGCGACGAATTCACCGCCGAGACCGCTGCTTATTCCATCAACAACGTGAAGGAAAAGTGGACCAACGGCATCTCCAAGCAGATGGAGGTAGTAGATAGCGCCAAGGCGCTGGACAAATACACGCTGCAGGTAAAGCTGAAGAAGCACTCGAATAGTTGGCTGTGGTCCATGGGCACGGCAATCGGTGCGATGATGACGCCAAACGCCATGGACTTGGCCACCCAGCCCGTGGGTACGGGCCCCTTTGAGCTTGCCGGATTCGCGCCCGGTGAATACATCTCCCTGCGCCCGCACCAGAATTACTGGGGCAAAGTGCCAAAAGAGCAGGTGACCATCCAGTATTTCCCCGATGCAATCTCTTCGGTCAATTCCCTAAAGTCCGGCGGCGTCGACGTGGTTTGGGCGATGCAGAACCCAGAGCTGCTCGATAACTTGGGCGAAGGAATCCGCACCGCCGTGGGCACCACCAACGGCGAGGTGCTGCTTTCCATGAACAACAACGCCGCACCTTTCGACGACCCACGCGTGCGCCGCGCAGTGGCCTATGCCGTCGACCGCAAGGCCGCGAATCAGATTCTGTGGGACGGCCTGGCCAAGGACACCGGCGGCGCGCCCGTACCTCCTACCGACCCATGGTTCAACGAGAAGGACTATTACCCTTACTCCCCGCAGCGCGCGAAAGAGCTTTTGCAAGAAGCCGGCGCCGAGGGCGCGCACATCACGATTACCGCGCCGACCCTGCCCTATGCCCAGCGCGTCTCTGAGCTTTTATATTCGCAGCTAACTGAGGTCGGCTTCGACGTCACCCTCGAATCCGCCGAGTTCCCCGCCGTCTGGTTGGGCCAAGTCATGGGCGCGAAGGATTACCAAATGTCCCTGGTCTCCCACGTGGAGCCGCGCGATATTCCGACGCTCTTCGGCAACCCGGACTATTACCTGGGCTATGACTCGCAGAAGACCCGCGACCTCCTTTCCACTGCGGATTCCGCCCCGGAGAGCAAATACGCCGCGGGCATGGAAAAGGCCGTGGACCAAATCATGGCCGATGCCGGTGCGCTGACGCTGATGAACATGCCCAACATCGTCCTCTACCGCGATGGCATCGAGGGCCTGAACCCGAACCAGGTAACCGACGCCATCGAGCTGGCAGATCTCAAGGAGGCACCGTGACCTATCTCAAGGCTCTCGCCAAGTTCGTGGTGACCTTGTTCGCCGCCTCCATCGCCATCTTCCTGCTCATGCGCGCAGTCCCGGGCAACCCGGCGCGCGTTGCACTGGGCGTTAACGCCACCGACGACGCCGTCGCCGAGCTGACCACCGCCTTGGGCCTCGACCGCCCGCTTTTGACGCAGTACTTCGATTGGGTCGGCGGCCTGCTCAGCGGCAACTTCGGCACCTCCCTGGCCTCCCAACAGGACATCACTCCGCTGGTGGTTGACCGCGCGCAGGTCTCACTGATCTTGGTGGGGCTGGCGATCCTCTTGGCCCTCGCCGGCGCCGTGCCGATTGGCATGTGGCTGGCGCGCACGAGCAACACGTTCGTCTCGGCACTGACCCAGATCGGCATCGCCGTCCCAAGCTTCCTCGTGGGAATCATCATGGTGGCCTTCTTCGCGGTGCGGCTGGGTTGGCTGCCGGCCAATGGCTGGATTCCGCCGGACCAGGACTTCGGTGGCTTTATCGCCCGCCTCATCATGCCAGTGATCTCCCTGGCCTTGGTGCAGGGCGCGATGCTCACCCGCTACGTGCGCTCCTCCATCGTGGATGTGATGGACCAGGATTACATCCGCACTGCCCGCGCGCTGGGTCTATCCCATGCGGAGGCGCTGCGCCGCCACGGCCTGCGCAATGCGGCCCTGCCGGTGCTCACGGTCACGGGCTTGCAGCTGACCACGCTGATTGTGGGTGCGGTGGTCATCGAGTCCGTCTTCGTCATTCCGGGCCTGGGCAGCATGCTTCTCGACGCCGTGTCCAACCGCGATCTCACCACCGTGCAGACCCTGGTTATGCTGTTGGTCTTTTTCACATTGGCCATCAACTTGGCCACCGACTTGGCCTACCGCGTAATCGATCCGCGTTTGAAGGAGAAGCGATGAAGAAGTTGGGTTTCGTTCTCGTCGGTATCACCGCCCTCCTCGCGGCGGTCTCCCTTTTCTGGACGCCTTATGCCCCGAACATCGCCTCGCCCGATTTGCTGGCGGGCAGCTCCGCTGAGCATCTCCTCGGCGCCGATCGCTTTGGTCGCGACATCGCCTCGCGACTGATGGTCGGCGCACGCATCACGCTCTTCGTGGGCGTCATCGCCGTCGGCATTGCCGCGCTCGTCGGCGTTCCGCTCGGTGTGGTGGCGGGCATGCGCCGCAATAGCATCCTCGACTCCCTCATCATGCGTGGCTCCGATCTGCTGCTGGCTTTCCCTGCCTTGCTGCTGGCCATCATCGCCGGCGCGGTATGGGGTCCGTCGACGATTTCGGCCATGATCGCCATCGGCATCGCGGGAATCCCTTCCTTCGCCCGCGTGGCGCGCTCTGGCACCCTGCAGGTGGTCACGCAGGACTTCATCGCCTCGGCGCGCGTGTCCAAAGTTCCAGCGCCCACCATCGCGGTGCGCCATATCCTGCCTAACATCGCCCCGCTTATCATCGTGCAGTCCTCCGTCTACTTCGCACTCGCGATCCTCGCCGAGGCCGGCCTTTCCTACCTGGGCCTCGGCACCACCCCGCCCACCGCGTCGTGGGGCCGCATGCTGCAAGATTCCCAGTCCCTGCTGGCCAGCCATCCCATGCAGGCCTTCTGGCCGGGCCTTGCCATCGCCGCCACGGTGCTGGGCTTTAACCTGCTTGGCGACGCCCTGCGCGACATCCTCGATCCCCGCCTGAAAGGAGGCCAGCGATGAACCGCCCCATGCTTTCCGTACAAGACCTGCGTATCCGCACCGGCAAGGAGACCATCGTTGGCCCGCTCAGCTTTAGCATTGAGCCCGGCCAACGCCTGGGCATCATCGGTGAGTCCGGCTCCGGCAAGTCCCTGACCGCGCTGTCCATCATGGGCTTACTGCCAAAGAACCTCCACGCTGAGGGTTCCATCGAGCTTGGCGGACGCGAGCTCGTGGGCCTGCGCGACCGCCAGGTGCGCAAGCTGCGCGGCGCCGACATGGCGATGGTCTTCCAGGAGCCGATGAGCGCGCTTGATCCGCTGATGAGCGTGGGCAAGCAGCTGCGCTACGCCGGCGCGTCTGCTGAGGCGCTCAACGAGGTGGGCCTCGATCCGGCCCTTGCCTCGCGCTTCCCACACGAGCTGTCTGGCGGCCAGCGCCAGCGCGTAATGATTGCCATGGCCATGGCCCGCAACCCCAAGCTGCTCATCTGCGACGAGCCCACCACGGCCCTCGATGCCACCACGCAAGACGGCATCCTGGACCTCATCATGGAACTGACCCAGCGCCACAACACCGCGCTGCTGTTCATCAGCCATGACCTACGCGTCATCCGCCGCATGTGCCCTGAAACGTTGGTTATGCAGGACGGCCAGATCGTCGAATCCGGCGCGGCGCTGGACCCCCCCCAGCACCCGTACACCAAGCACCTCATCGCGGCCTCCCAGTCCAAGCCGGCTGCCGCTGAGCCGAAGCTTGGCGAGGTTGTCATTTCCCTCGACCACATCACCAAGGCTTACGGCTCCACTACTGCGCTTTCCGACGTCTCCCTCGAAGTACGCAAGGGCGAGCGCATCGGCGTCGTCGGCAGTTCCGGCTCCGGTAAGACGACGTTGCTCAAGCTCATCACCGGCCTTGAGCAGCCAACCTCCGGGTCCGTGAAGGTGGAAGGCCGCGTGCAGATGGTATTCCAGGACCCGCAAGGTTCCCTCAATCCGCGCATGCCGATCTGGAAGATCGTGGCTGAGGGCTCGCCCACACAGGTCACGCGTGCCGAGATTGCGAAAATCTTGGCGGAGGTCGGCATCGACGAGGATGCCTTGGACCGCTTCCCCCACGAGTTCTCCGGCGGCCAGCGCCAGCGCATCTCGATTGCCCGCGCGGTCATCGGCAACCCGGACATCCTCCTCGCCGACGAAGCGGTCTCCGCCCTCGACGTCTCCGTGCGCGCCCAGGTCCTCGAGCTGCTTGAAAAGCTCGTTGAAAGCTACGGCCTGACGCTGGTGTTCATCTCGCACGATCTGGGTGTGGTCAAGCAAGTGTGTTCCAGCCTGACTGTCATCCACAATGGTGAGCTGGTCGAACGCGGAGTATGGTCCGCCCCACAGCACCCGTATACCAAGTCGCTTCTAGAGGCTGCGCAGGGGTAACGTATGCCGCGATATGAGCGAATTGATTGAGCATCCCCTACCGCAACGCCCGCGCCCGCTACAGCTTTTCACCGCCTACAACTCTTCGGTGACTCGCTGGCCGGGCGCGATGCGTGCTGCTCTCGCCATCGCCATTCCCGGCGCGCTCGCCATCCTCACCGGCCACCCCGACGCCGTGCTGTTGGTCACCGCGGGCGCGATGTCCGTCATTTACGGCGAGGGGCACCCCTATCGC
>NZ_KV800708.1:161954-163737 GCF_001810285.1 Corynebacterium sp. HMSC071F07 | reverse complement strand
CCGTTGGTTCGCTGGTGGGTGAGCTCGTCTTCGCCCCGGGCCACGGACACTGGTGGCTTTTGCTGTCTGCGGCCTTTGCTATTTCCATTGGCGCGCTCGGCGCCTTCCTGCAGAATGCGCTACGCCTGCCGCCGCCGGGTTCCTTCTTCGTGGTGATGGTCGGCGGCGGCTCCACCATGCTCGCGCGCACCGACATCACCCCCTTTGCGGTCGCTGCGTGGTCCGTTGCGGGTGTCATCGCTGCGTACTGCCTGGGCATGCTGCCTCGCTTCCATTCCCCGCACGGTCCGGAGACCCGCACTGTCGCGACCCTAGAGAAGGCCACTGCCGCCTTTGAGAACTCCACAACCGACGTCTTGGCACGCCACCATCAAGCACAGACGGCGCTGGCGAATACGTGGCAAGCGCTTTCCGACGCCGGTATCGTCCGCGGCGGCCGCGTCGTCCAAGCATCACAAGGCCACCTCGTGGAGCGTGCCCTTGCCGCGCAGAACCGCATCGTGCAGCACAACCAGTCGCTGGATCTCTCTGCCAACTCGGATGAGCTTTCTGACTCCCCGACCTACGTCGACCCAAACCGCACCGCCATCCCGCACACCAAGCCGACGATGCGCTACCGCATCTACCGCGCGTCGGTGGGCAACTCGCATGCGGTGGTGACGGTAGAAAAGATTCTGCTTGCGGCCATCGCCACCACGCTCGTGGGCCTTGCACTGGGCCTAAACCGCCCGGACTGGGGCGCAGTTTCCGTGCTGCTTCTTCTGCAGTGGGGCCCGGACCACGTACCCGGCACCATCCGCGGATTGCAGCGAATGGTGGGCTCGCTGCTCGGTGTGTGCGTGTTCTACCTCATTGCGTCCTTCGGATTAGAAAGCTGGACGCTGCTGCTCGCGCTCGCTGCCTGCCAATTCTGCGCGGAGATCTTCGTGGTCAAGAACTACGCCATCTGCGTCATCTTCTCCACGCCCCTGGCGCTGCTCATGGGCCATACGGCCGATCACTTGGCGTTCACGGCCTTCTCCCGCATCAGTGAGATCGCGCTGTCGGTGGTCTTTTCCTTGCTGGTGCTCTGGTTATGGAAGCCGCGTGCCCAGCTGACCAACCACTACCGTCTGCAGGTCCGCTGCCAGGAAGCAATCACCAGCCTGCTGGGCGCACTACTTTTCTCGACCCCCGACGAGTCCCTAGCCGCTCGCCGCGACCTGCAGTACGAGCTGCTTTCTGAGCGCCGCTCTATCCAGTCCATTGCAGTCAACCACCCGCAACACGTGGGTGAGTTCTGGCAGCGCCACCTTGCCCTGCAGCATGCGGGCTATTTCATCTTGGACTATTGCTCAATTCACCCAGACGAGGTTCCGGGTGACATCAACGCGCTGGTATCCCTAGCTCGAATAGACTTCGAAAAGTAGAGATTTATCGAGCACATGCTCTTCGATGCGCTCAAAGACCTCAAAAGCCGATAGCAACTCGGCATCTGCGACGTCGTACGAAGAATCATCAAAATTTGGCAGTTGCATTCGTGGCAATCCAATCCATTAGAAACTCTGATTCCCTGATACTAGCGGATAAGCTAGCGCTGCTCCAGCACCGCAATCGCGATATGCACGCGGTTCGTGCCGCCAATCTTTTCCAAGATGTGCTTGATGTGCGTCTTGACCGTGGCCACAGAGACATAAAGCTGCTCCGCGATTTCATTATTGTCCAGTCCCTTCGCAACCAGCTGCGCCACCTCGTTTTCGCGCGCACTCAAATCCGCCAGGACGAGCGGCTCTTGCGGCTGGGT
>NZ_KV800708.1:140398-161854 GCF_001810285.1 Corynebacterium sp. HMSC071F07 | reverse complement strand
TTCTGCAGCGCTTTAGGGCTAAGCAGCTGCTGGCCCTGCGCGGCCGCCCGCACTGAGGCGACTAATGCCTCAGGCCCCGTGGCCTTCAGCAGAAACCCCATCGCTCCCGCGTGCAAGGAATCGACGATGAATTCGTCGGTGTCGAAGGCCGTCAGCATCACCACAGGAATATCGGGCACGGCCGTCTTCAGCTGCGCCACCGCCTCAATCCCGTCCATGACCGGCATACGGATATCCATCAGCACAATATCCGGGCGTTGTTGCGTAATCAGCTGCACGCCATCGCGCCCATTGCTGGCCTCGCCCACCACTTCGATGTCGCCTGCGCCCTCTAGAATCAGACGGATGCCGCGGCGCAGCAGCTCCTCGTCGTCGACAAGCACTGCAGAAATCATCGTTCCTCCATTGGCAAATACAGGCTCCAGCTAAACTCTTCGCCATCTTCTACGTCTAGGCGCCCGCCCACCAAGCGTGCGCGTTCGCGCATTCCGATAAGCCCATGCTCGCCGCCGCTTGCCGACGCCCCTTCTACCTTCCGGTTGCGCATCGTCACCCGAGCCAAAGCACCATCTTGGGCTACCTCGATCGCAATCTTTTGCCCCGGCGCATGCTTGCGCGCATTCGTCAGGCCTTCTTGCACGGCGCGACTCAACGTATGTACACCCATAGTCGAAATCTTATCTAAGCAATCATCGCGGTACTCAAGCGTGACCTTGGCACCGGCGGCGCGCGCCCGCACTACGTGATCGTCGATGCTGGTGCGCGGGTCAATTCGATCATCGATACGCAAAGAGCGAATGACCTGCCGCAGATCGGTCACTGCCTGCTCGGCCTCTTTTTGGATAGTCGTAGCGGATTCCGCCACCTGCTCCGGCGGCAAATCCTTCCGGTACGCCAGTCCACCGGCATATACAGAGATAAGGCTTAGCCGATGTGAGAGCGAATCGTGCATATCGCGGGCGATGCGGTTGCGCTCATCCTGGCGAACTTTTTCGTTTTCTGCTTCCAGGGTCTGTTTATTCAGCTCCGCGCGCGCCACCAGCGTGGCCTGACGTTGCCGGCGACTATGGCGCGCGACGCCTATCAACAGCCCTGATAGAACCAACACGGCCCAGAAAAAGGCATACCCGAACAACGCCATCGGCACGGTTTCGAAAGAGTCCGGCTTATAAACCTTGACGCCATAACTTAAGGTGAGCACCGCCGTTGCGACCAATGTCCAGCGCTTGCTTCCACGCGAGACCAAAGAAACATAGGCAACGAAGACTGTCAGTGATAACTGATGCACTCCCGCCGAAGCGCAAATGATCACCGCGCTGACCAGCGCGGAGACCGGACCAGGATAGCGTTCGTAAACGCTAAACTCCCGCGGCACGTGCCGCAGCGCAAAGGCCAGCAAGACCCAGGTGAGGATGCTCACCGACGTCCCAATAACGGCCTCAGTAAGGATGCGATCATCCCACGAATTGCCAGAGCGCTCGTCGAAGCGCAGGAGCATCGCCCCCATCGTGGCTATATCAGCCAACACACACACGGCGACGATGGCGGCACGCCGCCACCGCGTTACCCCGTTTAACGTGTTGAGGTAGGTGGCATGCCGCTGCTTTTCAATCCAGTTCTTAATCTTCGACTGTGCCGTACTCATCTCCACCCACAGTAGTAGGAGGCCTAGAGCCACAAATCCACCCTGGGGTGGATTTAACGCATAGCCATTCTCCGTAGCGTCGAAGACATGGACAAGAAAGTACTAACAGCCCTAGCCGCAGCTACTGCGTATTTCGTGGCAGTGCCGGCGGCAAGCGCACTGCTGCCTGAGCCCACTACCCCGACAAGCGCCGTCGCCTTCCACGATGTAGCCATCACCGATCTGGAATGCGCGCAAAGCCCGACATATCTTAACGACTCCCCCCGATGGGAATGCGGGGATACCACCATCGGCGCTGACCCCGCCCAGACCTTCGGGGAACCTGAGACTTCGTTACTACGAAAGCACCGCTATATTCTCGATACCCCTTTCCTCTCGGATGCCCCGGTACGTCAGCCTCAGAAAAATCTCTATCGCCTCGACGAAGGCGACAAGGTAACTATCCTGTACGACTCCGACGATAAGAAGCTGTTCTTCCATCTCGAGGGGCCTGACGCCGCCCGCTATGCAGACAAAATGGAGGTCAAATAATGAAATACCTATTTTATGTGCTCGCTACCGCGGGTTTCGCTTACTCCGTGCACTTCGAGTTTAACCAGTCTTACGTCACCGCCAGCCTCATCGCTGCACTCATCCATGTGGCGATCTGGACTTGTGCCTCCTGGCTCGCGTTCCGAGGCCACCGCGGCACGGCCCTAGGCATGCTCTGGGGCGCGGCGTGCACCGGCCCGGCTGTCTTCTTCAACTCGCACTTCACCACCATCTTGGAAAAACTGCAATTGCAGTGGCTAGATGCCGCTGGCTTCGCGCCAATTACTGAAGAGACTCTGAAGTTCATTGGTGTTCTGCTCATCTGTACTTACTTCATTAAGCCCCAACGCACTCGCGACTTCGTCTACGTCGGTATCGCCGTAGGCATGGGCTTTGCGATCGTGGAGGATTGCACCTTCATCGCACACCTAACGCTGCAAGACCTCGACTCAGATCTCATGGGCGCAACTACTGGGGTGCTCATCAGGTTTATTGGTTGCACCTTCGCACACTCCCTCTTTACCGGCATCGCGGCATATGGCTTGGCCCGTGGCCGCGCACTCGCCGGTTGGATGGGCGGCGTCACGGTTCACTTCTTCACGAACCTCTTTCCCTCGCTGGATGCCACCTTCCCGGAGAGCCTCTGGCTGCCCATTGCAACTTTAGTGGTAGTGGGGGCAATCTGGATCGCGTCGCTCTGGTTTATCGTCCGCCAAGTACGGCGATCGCGACGTGAACGCGGCTCGTCCCGCCGAGTTTCTTCAAAATCTTCTGCACGTGAGTCTTTACTGTCGGTAGCGAAATAAAAAGCTGCTCTGCAATCTGTTGATTACTTAACCCATCTGCCACCAGCTCCGCAATCTCCATCTCGCGGTCGCTAAGGTGCGCCAGCCGCCTGTTCTTCCGCTTTGGCCGCGGGGAGAGCAGGCGTTCAAGTACCTCACGGCTGAGCATCGGTTGGCCTGCCGCAGCCGCGCGAACGGCAGCAACAAGCGCTTCCGGTGGCGTCGATTTCAATAGGAATCCAACGGCACCGGCTTGGAGCGCATCGACAATAAATTCGTCGGTATCGAAAGCGGTTAACATCACCACGGGAATCGACGCCGGCAACTTCCCTAGCGCCTCGATACCATCCATGACGGGCATGCGAATGTCCATGAGCACGACGTCGGGAAGCGCGTCCAGCACCGCTGCTATCGCATCCTTGCCATTAGAGGCCTCCCCCACCACCTCGATACCGGCATTGGCCAGCATGAGCCGCAGGCCACTGCGCAATAGCGCCTCGTCATCGACCAGCACCACCTTTAGCGCTTCGTCGGCAGCTGCAATTCCCATCCGAATTCATCTCCCTCCAGCATCCGAAGTTTTCCTCCGATAAGTTCCGCGCGCTCAGCCAGACCCCGCAGCCCAAAACCACGCCCCACTGGACCCGTATGCGGGTTGGTTACGGTGAGCACGAGATTGGGGCCGCGCTTGGCGACGTCGAAAAGCACCGGCTTTCCCCGCGCGTACTTGCGGGCATTGGTGGCTGCCTCCTGGACCGCTCGATACAACGTGTGCTGGCCTAAGGTATCGAGCCTTTCTACTATGCCTGGATCAGTGGAATAGCGCAGCTTAACGTTGTCATCTCGAATGAGCGTTTCGATGCTTGCTCGTGGATCTTCTGCTGCCTCCTGCCGCAGAGCATAAAGCACAGCGCGCAGATCCTGTACTGCAGCATTCGCTTCTTGGCGAATCGTCTCCGCCGCCTCGGAATACTCCTTGGGAACCTGCTCGTTCTGAAAAGACAATGCCCCTGCATGCACGGCAATCAGCGACAACCGATGCGACAGTGAATCGTGCATGTCACGCGCTATCTCTTCCCGAATTTCGCGCTGTAGATTCTGTTGCTTCTCGCGGTTCTTGCCGCGCTGCATGCCGATCAGAAGCACGATTACGAGTACTGGAACGATGCCAAATTCCAACCAGCCTTCGAACTCACTCGCAGGGTTGAGAGGATAGACAGCGAGATAGCTAAGCGACGCCACTACTGCCGCCACCGACCACTTCACGGACCTCCGTGATGTCATGGACACCATGGCCACCAGCTGAGATAGCACGGCAAAATAAGAAAAGCCGCAAGCAATCACGACAACCCCGCAGACGAAGGTCTTCCGCGTTCCTGGGAAGTCAGATTTCTCCAGCTCCCGCGGATCATGAGAAATGGCCCATGGCAGCAAACCGCACGAAACCACCCCAGCGATGAAACTCAAGCAAACGAAGCCGGCATAGGCTCTATCGGTTTGCGGATCGATGTTGGGCACCCCCATGTCTTCTAAGTCGATGCCGATACCGATCAGCCCAAAGCAGCACCCGCCTAGGACGCAGAGCACGACGATGAAAGCTACCTGCCAACGGTTCCTAGTCATGATTCATACCTTAAAGGCCGCAAACTCATTCTTAGGGATGATTAATTACCAGCGACTGTTTAGTCATGACTTTTCATCGCTGTTTAAAACGCCCGATCCTTTACTTCTTCTTTTGGGCGGTGCTGAGCGCCGTGCTCTTCGTCGCGCTCATGATCGGTTACGCAATTTTCGCGCCAGACTCAAATCTCGACGACATGAACGCGCCGCTGCCATTTAGCATCATGATGCTCTCCATCATTGTGTTCCTCCCAGGCGCCTTTTGCCGACGCCGGCCCGGCACGGTGTGGTCAGGTGATGGTCGGTTTCGGTGGGATTACGCCCGGCGCGCCCTTCTCGTGGCGTTGCCCGTTACGCTGTTGAGCTTTCTTCCGATTCTCCGAAATGGATTCTCCCCTGCTCCAAACGCTCTATTGATGCTGGGGCTGGCGGTCATCTTGGTGCCGCTGCAGTCAGTGACGGAGGAAGTTATCTTTCGCAGTCTGCTTCCCCAGGTATTCGGCCGGTGGCTGCGCTCGCCGTGGTTGGCCTATTTGCCCTCGATTCCGTTATTTGTGGCAGGCCATACTTATAACTGGATCGGGCTTGTTGATATCTTTGTCTTCGCCGTCTGCCTAAGCGTGCTCACGGTGAAGACGAACGGGATCGAGTACGGATGCGTGATTCATGCGTGCAATAACTTCGTCTTTTTTGCTGCTGGCATCTTGGGCTTTGTGGACGTTAACGCTGAGAATGTGGGGTGGGGCCAAACCCTGCTCAGCGCATTGACCTGCATTGTTATCTCGGCGATCTTGTACTACTCAACGCCCTCCACCGCAGAGCGCATCACTCTTGTTGCCGGCGAAGGATGCGCGTCTTCGGCAGCCAAGCGCTCAAAGGCTACGGCGGCGAGTGCTGCGGCTTGGTCACCGAGCACCGAATCATCGAACCTCGCCAGCGGCGAATGATTCCACTCGCGCAGGTGCTCCGGGGTATCCGGATTGACGGTGCCGAACCACATAAAGGTGCCAGGTACCTGCGCTAGTACGCCGCCGAAGTCCTCCGAAGCCATCATGGGCGTTTCCATCGGAATGACATTTTCTGCTCCGAACATGCCACCCCACAGCGTCGCGGCGAATTGATTCTCGCGCGGGTTGGTTTTGGTTGCGGAATACAGAACCTCGAAATCCACCTTCGCGGTGCATCTATGCGACGCCGCGACAGAACTGGCCACTTCCACAACCATCTGGCGCACTTGCTCAATCTTTTCATCGCGCAGCACACGCACTGTGGCGCCGAGCATGGCGTGATCAGGGATGACGTTGATGGCGCCGTCGCCAGCGCGCAGATTAGTCACCGTGATGACGATCGGCTCGTTGGCGTCGAAGCGGCGAGTCAGTGCAACCTGCAAGGCCATCTGAATTTCCCCCAGCGCTGCGACGGGATCGATGGCGTCATGCGGCCGCGAACCGTGGCCGCCCTTGCCATAGACAGTGATCTTCAGATTCGACGATGATGCCATCATGGGCCCGGAAATATGGTGGAAAGTGCCGCGATCCTGCGGGCCGACATGCAGGCCATAAGCAGCAATCGGACGGCGCCCCGCCGCATCGAGGACGCCCTCTTCGATCATCGGGAGCGCACCACCGGGGCCTTCTTCGCCGGGCTGGAACATGAAAGTGACGTCGCCAAGCAAGTGCTCCTTCTGCGCGCACAGCAACTTCACCGCTCCGATGAGCCCGGCGGTGTGAAGGTCGTGGCCGCACGCGTGCATCATGCCGTTGGTGGAAGCGAAAGGATCGCCCGTCTGCTCACGGACCGGCAAGGCGTCCATGTCTGCGCGCAGCAGCACCGAAACCGGCCGTGGGCCGCGCTTGCCGCCGCGAAGGACCGCGACCACGGAGCTTAAATCCTGGCCGACCTGAATCTCCAACGGCAGGCCTTTGAGCGCCTCGAGGACCTTCTTTTGCGTCCGCGGAAGCTCGAGCCCGATTTCTGGGTTCTGGTGCATATCCCGCCGGAATTCCTGCAGCTGCGGTAAGAGCTTTTGGCCTTCCTCCAAGAACACCTCACTGGCAATGCGCTCACCAATCTTGGCAGCGGTAACTGGCAGCGGTGGAAGCTGCTGGCCGTGGCGAGGTGCCTTCTTCTTGATGGGTTCCATGAATCAATCCTTCCCGGGTTTGACCATCGAGCCTACATGGGACCTACCCCGTATCAAGCAAAGGAGAGTACCCCTCCTCTCGCTTCCCAGGCTTCCATCCTTTGGGCAACGGTTTGGCGCCAGTTCGCGGTGTCTGGCACGAGCACACCCTCTGGAGAATTGGATTCCCAGCGGCCGTCTTCGAAGAGCCAATAAATCTCCCCGGTAATTGGGTCCATGATGTAGAAGGCACGGCCATCAGTCTTGATGTTGTGACAGTGCTGGCAGAGGCTGACCAAGTTATCGGTGGAAGTTGGGCCATTTTCGCCATAGGGAACGCGGTGATCGAGCTGGTTGCGGTGGGCTGGCTTACTGCATCCCGGGCCGCGGCAGGTTCCATCGCGGGCCTCCACGAAGGCGCGAATGCCGGCGGTGGGACGATAAGTCTCGGTCTGTGCTGGCGCGATGTTGCGATAGGAGGCATCTGCAGGCGGGGTGACGTAGCCATAGCCCGGAGCGAACGCGAGGGTGGTTTCTGCCTGCTGGAAAAGGTTAATCACGACCTTTTGTTCAACTGGCTCGAGCACGCAGGAAGCAAGTGCGCGAGCGAAGGAAATTCCTTCGTCCTCGGCGCGTTTGCGGACGACGCGGTCGATTTTTTCGGCGGTCACGGCGTCAAGGTTGGCTGTAAACTCCCCGCGGCCTGCATGACGCTCGAGTTTATAGCGGTCACGTTCTTCTTCGTCTTCGCCCTTCAAACAATTGTGCAAAGAGAGGACATCAGAAATTACGCTGCGGATGCGCGAAGCCTCCGGCAGGCGCTGGTTGGCACGGCTGGGCGTAAACAATTCCTCCAAGGCATCGTCGACATGGGGCAGGACGCGCTCCTCGACGCCTTGTAGAGCCCTGCCGACGGCGAGGATTCGGTCAAAATCAAGGAACCAATCGAGCTTATTGAGACGAGTAAGTTTCGGTAGAAAAGAAAGTTTGCGGATGCCGTAGTAAAGATGTTCGGCTTTATAGGAAGTGATGCCGAGGTTGCGTGAGACGTCGTTGAAGGCTAGGTCAGCGTCGTCACCGGGTTGCGGAATGATCGATTGCAGTGCGAGCCAGTTGAGGCGATTGCTTTCCGTAAAAGCCCGCCCGGCCTGGTTCTTTGGATTCAGTGGAGCGAAGTAGGGTCCGTCCATCGAAGTCTCCTAGGTTTATTTTCTGTTATCCGGCGATGCCGGTCAGCTTCCCCTCCAAGCTGTACAAACCCAAGATACAAAACCCCCCAGACCTCCGCAAGAGTGTTCGAAAAATTAGCCCCCGGCTACTCCCCGGGGACGTCGATAAGCGCAGTATTAACCCTCACCGTCGGTAGAAAGCGCCGCCACGAACGCTTCCTGCGGAACAGATACCGAGCCGATGGACTTCATGCGCTTCTTACCAGCCTTCTGCTTCTCCAGCAGCTTACGCTTACGAGAGATATCGCCGCCGTAGCACTTCGCCAGGACGTCCTTGCGCATAGCGCGGATATTCTCACGCGCAATGATCTTGGAGCCAATGGCGGCCTGGACCGGAACCTCGAACTGCTGGCGCGGAATGAGCTCTTTAAGCTTCTTCGTCATCTTGTTGCCGTACCACTGCGCCGAATCGCGGTGAACGATGGCAGAGAAGGCGTCGACCGGATCACCGTTGAGCAGGATATCCACCTTGACCAGATCAGACAGCTGTTCCCCAGCCTCTTCATAGTTCAGCGAAGCATAACCCTTGGTGCGAGACTTCAGCATGTCGAAGAAGTCGAAGATAATCTCACCCAAAGGCATGGTGTAGCGCAGCTCTACGCGGTCTTCAGAGAGGTAGTCCATGCCGCCCATCTGGCCGCGCTTGGACTGGCACAGCTCCATGGTTGGGCCCACGAACTGCTCCGGCACAATGATGGTCATCTTCACGATTGGCTCGTAGACCTCGCGCAACTTGCCGCTCGGCCAATCCGAAGGGTTGTGCACGAGGGACTCAGCGCCGTCTTCTGCAACCACGCGGTAGGTAACAGAAGGCGCGGTGGAAATCAGGTCCAAGCCAAACTCGCGCTCCAAGCGGTCGCGCGTGATTTCCATGTGCAAAAGGCCCAAGAAGCCGCAGCGGAAGCCAAAGCCTAGAGCAACGGAGGTCTCTGGCTCGAAGGTCAAGGAGGCGTCGTTTAGCTGCAGCTTTTCCAGCGCATCGCGCAGGTCTGGGAAGTCCGCCTGGGAGATTGGGAAAAGGCCCGAATAGACCATCGGGTTCGGGTCCGCATAGCCTTTCAGCGGCTCCTCAGCGCCGTTGGTTGCCCAGGTAACGGTGTCACCGACCTTGGTCTCACGCACATTCTTCACGCCCGTAATCAGGTAACCAACCTCGCCCGGACCCAAGCCCTCGCACTTGCGCATGGTCGGCGAGACGATGCCCACCTCCAGCAGCTCATGGTTTGCGCCCGTAGACATCATGGTGACCTTCTGACGCGGGGTCAGCTTGCCGTCCATCATGCGGATATACGTGACGACGCCCCGGTAGGTGTCATAGACGGAGTCGAAAATCATGGCGCGCGCGGGGGCGTCGGCAGGCGCATCCGTGGTTGGCGCTGGCACCAAATCCACGAGCTTATCGAGCAGCTCCTCGACGCCCTCGCCCGTCTTGCCGGACACGCGCAGGACGTCCTCCGGCTCACAGCCGACGATGTTGGCGATCTCGAGGGCGTACTTCTCCGGATCCGCAGCGGGGAGGTCAATCTTATTGAGGACCGGGATGATCTCCAGATCATTTTCCATCGCCAGATAAAGGTTGGCGAGGGTTTGCGCCTCGATGCCTTGGGCGGCGTCGACAAGCAAAATAGCGCCCTCACATGCCTCGAGCGCGCGGGAGACCTCGTAAGTAAAGTCCACGTGGCCCGGCGTATCAATCATCTGCATGACGAACTCCTCGCCCGCATGCTCACCGGTGCGCGGAACCCAGGGCAGACGCACGTTCTGCGCCTTAATGGTAATGCCGCGCTCGCGCTCGATATCCATGTTGTCGAGGTACTGATCGCGCATATCGCGCGCGTCAACGACCTGCGAGAACTGCAGGATGCGGTCAGCCAGCGTCGACTTGCCATGGTCGATGTGGGCGATAATGCAGAAGTTTCGAATCTGGGAAAGATCCGTAAACGTAGTGGCCGCAAAGTTTTTAGACATGCGTCTACAATAGTCGACATGACTAGCGGCAACCCACTTACCCGCTTAAGGCAGGCGCTTGGCATCGCAGAACGCGAGCCAGTCGACGTCGGCCTTGCTCACATATCCAACAGGCTAGGCATGAATAATGCTGCTGAGCACCGCGAACCCCGCAAAGCAGCAAAGATTCGCATCGAAACCCCCTCCTCGCATCCGCGCCCCGTTTGCTTCTCCCCCGACATGGATGGCCAAGCCGATTCCGGCGAGGTGGTGTGGGTCTGGGCGCCTTCCGACGGCAAGCAATCACCGCCGCACGAACGCGCCGTGCTCATCATCTCCCGCACGCGCACCACTGTTTTGGGGCTTTTGATCTCCCCAAATCCAAACCACGCGCACGAGGAAGAATGGCTCGACATCGGCACCGGCGAGTGGGACGAAAGCGGCAGGCAGTGCTGGGTACGCCTAGATCGCATCCTCGAAATCTCTGAGGAAGAATGCCGCCGCCAAGGCACTCTTTTCCCGGAGCGCCGCTTTGAGCGCATCGCCAACCGTTTGCGTTCCCGCTATCACTGGGCGTGATTTGGGTTTTATCCCAGCTCCTGCTAACTTTTTGTAGGTTACTTACTTTCCGGGCGCGTTGGTCGGGGCGGTCAGGACCTTGGGTCCGCTCATCGAACATCAACGCCGCGCATTAATTCAGATGCAGGACATGTCCGGCAGGTTGGTTGCAGTTCAATCACTTTCGATTCCAAGAGGTAATTCAAATGGCAAACATCAAGTCCAAGAAGAAGCGCATTCTCACCAACGAGAAGGCACGTCAGCGCAACAAGGCTGTCCGTTCCGCAGTCCGCACCGAGATCCGCAAGTTCCGCGATCTTGTCACCGCTGGTGACAAGGAAGGTGCTGAGAAGCAGCTCCGCGTTGCTTCCCGCGCACTGGACAAGTCCGTGTCCAAGGGAGTCTTCCACCGCAACACGGCTGCCAACAAGAAGTCCGGTATGGCTAACGCCTTCAACAAGATGGCCTAAGCTTTTTAAAGCCTGACTTTTAATGCCTTTCCTCGCAAGAGGGAGGGCATTTTTTAATCTCCACTCCGAAAGATCCGCACTGATTTTCGAACGTGTCCGGCGAGCACGCTAGGATTTTGAGCTATGAGTCTTGCCAAGCAGCACCCCATCAAGCCGCTGCTCAAGTGGGTCGGCGGAAAGCGCCAGCTCCTGCCCGCAATCCACGCTGCCCTGCCGGAGTTTAACCATTACTACGAGCCCTTCTTGGGCGGCGGCGCGGTGCTGTTTTCTTTGACCCCGGAAAAGGCCACGGTCAACGATCTCAACTCTGAGCTCATCAACGTCTACGAGACCGTGCGCGACGATGTTGACGGACTCATCTCATTGCTAAGCACCTATCCCAACGAGGAAGACTTCTTCTACGAGATGCGCGGCAAAGACCGCGATTCTTCCTTCGCACACATGACGCGCACCGAACGCGCCGCGCGCACCATCTACCTGAACAAGACCTGCTACAACGGTCTCTACCGCGTCAATAATGCCGGGCAGTTCAACTCCCCCTTCGGCCGCTACGCCAACCCCGCCATCTGTGACGAAGAGACCCTGCGCGGGGTATCGGGGTACCTCAATGACAACGAGGTTTCCTTCCACACCGGTGACTATGCCGCCATCTTGCAAGACGCCAAAGAGGGGGACTTTGTCTATCTCGATCCTCCCTATGACCCAGTCAATCCCACAAGCAACTTCACCGGGTATCAGTCCGGCGGCTTCGGCCGCGAGGATCAGCTCCGCCTTAAGGAAGTCTGCGACAAACTCGACGCAGCCGGCGTGAAGTTCCTGCTATCGAACTCCGCCACGGATTTCATCCAAGAGATCTACTCCGCCTACGAGATAGACATCGTAGGGGCCACCCGCGCCATCAATTCCGTGGCATCCAAGCGCGGCAAAGTCGACGAAGTATTGGTGCGTAACTATGGCACGGCTTAACGACGTCGCATGGCAGCGCATCCTCGACGCCGAGACCTTGGCACGCATCGAACGCGAAGGCTTCGTGGAATTTAGCGCCAAACAGCTCAAAGAAAAGGGTGGCCGAGAGCCGCGCCTTCTGGCCAAACATGACTTTTCTGCTTCCCGCCCGGAGATTTTCCAGGAGCACAACTTAAGCATCTTCCCCATCCGGCGCGATGGATACGTCGTGGGCAACTTCGACGTCTACGAGCCTTTTCCGGAGACCGTGACGCCGCTTAAGACGCTGCCCGTTCCGCAAGGGGTTGAATCGCTTGACTTCGACAATTTAAGCTCCGAGACCCTCGTGCTCAATGCCGCGGTGATTGCGGGAGTGCTGCAGGATTTCCTGGGCGTCGATAAGCTGCATGCCACCGTGGCCGGGCGCATGTCCACCGGCACCGTCAGCATGCGCCTGCGCGGCGAGGAGCTCGTGGTGGACCGTGCGCAGATGGAAATAGACGGCGGGTTTGAGGCGCCCGAGTGCCTGGTGCTCATCGAGTGCAAGAATCACATCTCACCCGATTTCAACATTCGCCAGCTTTATCTGCCTTTCCGGCGCTTTAGCCAACAGCTGGGAAAGGAAGTTGTGCCGGTATACCTGGTCTATTCCAACGGCATCTTCCACCTGTATCGCTATCGTTTCAGCGATGCGGAGGATTTCCGCAGCATCCAGCTCGAGGCCGCCGCACGTTATATGCTCGGCGAATCCGAGCTCAACACCGAATCCGTCAAGGCGGTCCTACGGCGTAGCAGCCCACGCGAGGCGGACATTCCCTTTCCCCAGGCCGATTCCTTTGCGCGCGTGGTCAGCCTCTGGGAGATGCTGCCACTGCCCAAGGCGGAGATTCCCGAGCGCTTTGGGTTTAGCCACCGCCAGGCTGACTATTACTTGAATGCTGGCCGTTACTTGGGCCTAATGCGCATTGAGGATGAGCTGGTCGAGGGAATCGAGCTGGCCGATACCCGCGACGGGCGCAACCTACAGCTCATCGAGGCGCTAGCTAGCCGGCCTGTCTTCCACGAGATGGTGGCCGCCGTGGCTGAGAAGCAGCGCATGCTGAGCAAGGAAGAAGCCGTGGCCATCATGGAGGCGGCCGACCTAAATATCTCTGGTTCTACGCTTCCCCGCCGCGCCCAAACCGTGGTGGCGTGGT
The DNA here is from genome assembly GCF_001810285.1 of Corynebacterium sp. HMSC071F07. Lineage (NCBI taxonomy): Bacteria > Bacillati > Actinomycetota > Actinomycetes > Mycobacteriales > Corynebacteriaceae > Corynebacterium > Corynebacterium sp. HMSC071F07. The sequence continues at coordinate 148,806 of NZ_KV800708.1, read as the reverse complement.
CGCAGTGGGTGGCAGAGCTTTTCGCGCCGCAGCAACTTAGCCTGTTATAGCGGCAATAATTAGGCCCACACCGGCCACGGCGAAGAAACAACCCGAAGCGATGTCGATGATGGGTCCGGCGGCAAGAAGGCGGCGTCGGATAGCGTTGGTGGAAATCACCGTTGCAACGGTCACGAAGACCAAGTAGCTGGAAATGCCCATGCTCAGCACGAGCCCCGCGGCCAGCCACAGCGGCGGGTGCGGCGGCAGCAAAGGCGCGATCATCGCCGCCAAGTAGAGCACGATTTTCGGGTTCGAAAGGTTGGTGAAAAGCCCTGTGCGGAAGACTTGCTTGACACTACCCAACCGCGATACCGCCTCGTCTAAGTTCAACGCCGGCTGTTTGCGCTGCGCCAGGCCCGTGCGAACATTCTGCAGGCCCATCCAGATGAGGAAGCAGCCGCCGATGCCCTGAATGAAGCGGAGCAGCCCCGGGAATGCGGTCAGCAACGCCGCCGCGCCGAACACCGTGAGCGTGCACCAGAAAAGCACGCCGACCTGAGTGCCCGTGACGGCCGCAACCGCATGCTTGCGCGAGCGGGTGGCGTAACGGGTCACCAGTACGATGTCTGGTCCCGGCGCGAGGGCGCCCACCATGTTCATGGCGATGAGGAACGCAAACGCGGACCAGCTCATGAAAGGCGCTCGATCAAATCTTCGCGGCCGAACATGCGGGCAGAATCCAAGGCATTAGGCTGGCCGGCCTGCGGATCGGCACCGGCTGCTAAGAGGGCTTCGATCACCGCATCTTCCTTCTTAAAAATTGCGCCTGCCAGCGGGGATTGATTGCGGTCATTGAGCAGGTTCACGTTTCCGCCTGCGGCAGCTAACTTGGTCACGAGCTCCGCATGGCCGTTGTATGCCGCCAACATGACGAAGGACTGGCCGTCCTGGTTGACCATGTTCGGGTTCACGCCTTGGGCGATGTACTCCAGCAACGTGCCGTCGCCATTGCGTGCGAAATCAAAAAGCTTCGAGGCAAACTCTTGGATGTCTTCCATGCGAAGTAGTTTATCGCGCAAGCTCGGCTACTCTACGCACAGCGGCCTCTACCGCAAACTCTTCGTCGCCGCCTTGGCCTTTGACTGCGGCATCGAGCTCGGCCATGAGCACCACTGCCTTGTTCACGGAATCCTCCGACCAGCGGCGCGCCACCGGGTGAGTCAGCTTCACCACGTAAGGAGCAAGGCCGGTTGCCTTGGCCAAAGAGTATTGGTCGCCGCGGGCGGAATAGAGCCTGGCGATTGCGCCTACCTTATTCGCCAGCGCCGCCGAGATGGCAACGGGCGAGGCACCTAATTGGAGAGCGCGCCGGCACGTGGAGACGGCGGCTTCCACGCGCCCGGCTACGGCGGCGTCGGCGATGTCCCAATTCGCCACCTCAGCCACGCCGACGTAGTAGTTGTGCACGGCCTCGCGGGTGACGTTGCCGTTGGTATCGAAGACCAGCTGGGAAATCGCCGAGGCCAGCTCACGCAGATCGGAGCCCACGCCATCGAGCACGGCCTGGACGACGTCGGGGGTTGGCCGTACCCCGTGCGAGGCGAACTCGCGGGTGGCCCAGGTACCCAGCTCGTTGGGATAGAGCGAGAACACCTCGTGCACCTCGCCTACTTTGCGCAGCTTGGCAACGAGCTCTGGTGGCCTCTTCTTGCCTTTGAGAGTTTTGGCCGTCACGCTGTAGATGAGCACCAAGGTCATGCCGGGGCCTGGATCGGCGACGGCCTTAAGGAGGATTTGGGTGAGTTCCTTGCCCACCTTTTCGACGTCGCTGATGACGATGACGCGGTTATCACCAAACAGGGAAGGGCTGGTCGCCATGGCGATTTCCCCCTCCGAGACCTCAGAAGCCTTGAGGCGGACCACCTCGACTCCCTCCCCGGCCGCCTTCTGGATGGAAAGGCGGGCACGTTCGGTGAGGAATTCGTCGTCGCCAAGGATGAGATGGACCTGATTCATAGGAGCAATTCTAGCGGTAGAAAACTGCGATTCCATCTGCTGTGCGCGTGGGGTAATCGGGCGGCGAATCTTGCGTAACAATGATGCTCCGTGTGCCCGGCGGAATGGGCTCGATGTCTTCCTCAGTGGCCACCACATGTATCGGTTCCTGCGGGGTATCAAAGTGCCTCGGCCACAGGAATGCAACCACGCAGGCAAGTGTGAGCAATGGGCGTTTGTAGAGGATGCCCGCCACTATCCAGCCGTAGCCCAGCAACACCAGGAAAGGGCTAGCGTCAACGGTGCTGACCGGCAAGGCCGCGCAGCCGCGGGCGATGGTGTTGATCCACCAGGTAAAAGGCTCGGCTAGGCACAGTACCCCGGCGCCCAACACGGAAAGCGGGCCCAGCTGCGCGAAGAGGGCTGCCAGCAATCCCAGGATGGTCACGGGAGCAGTCGCGGGAGCAACCAGCACGTTTGCAAGTACCGAGACCACCGATACCTTCCCGGACATCAAAGCAATGATCGGCATCGTCACGAGGTCGGCCGCAATTGCCACGGCGAGCGCGCGGACGAAGATATCCGGCCATCCAATCACCGCCAGGTGGCGATAAAGCAACGGCGAGAGCGCCACGATTCCGGCGGTCGCCGCCACCGACAACGCAAACCCGAAGTTCTTGGCCAACTCGCTGTCGATAAAAAGCAGCACGATGATAGCCAGGCTGAGCCCATGCATCGGCTCCATGCGCGCGGAGTTTAAAACCGCGAGTAGTCCCACCAGGCCCATCACGGCCGCGCGCTGGACGGAAGGCTCAAACCCCACCAAAGCCACGAAGATGCACAATGCGCTAAGCGACGCCGCGACCCGCAGCCGTGGTCCCTTCACCAACAAGGCGGCAGCGCTGCACACGATGGCCACGTTCGAGCCGGATACCGCGCTCAAATGTGACAACCCGGTGTCGATATAAAGCTGCTTTTCTGCCGCAGTCTGCAAGGTGGTATCCCCCAGCACCATGCCCGGCAGCAGGCCTTGTGAGGAAGGGCCAACGCTTATGCTGACCAGCTCGCGGAAGTTCTCTGCCACGTGCGCGGCCAAAGAATCCGGCGGGGTAAGCGAAGTGATGGTGCCATGGTCCACGGTCACTTGGGCCCCGGCTGGAGCGGGTTCGTCGCTAAACACAGGTACCTGAAAGGGATAGCCAGGCACGCGCAGGCGCAGCAGCCAGCCAAAGCGCACCTCGGTGGGCTCAGTTATGACGGTGCCGGTCAGGACGTCGCCAAGCGGGCCCGCGCGGGAAATGCGCACCTTAGTCACGGCGATGGCCAAGGCGCTAAGGCCCGTGGTGAGCACCGCCTGGCCGCGCTGCCAGAACCACAGGACTAGACAGACTAGCGGCACTAAGGAGCACCACGCGCCGTTAAAGCTTAAGAGCGTGGCCAGCCACACCGCACACGCGGCCGGCAGCAGGCGCAGCTGCCTCATAATTGCACCTGGTCTTTGAGCGCCTCGAACTTTGCAGGCCCAATGCCGCTTATCTCCATCAGCTGCTCAATCGAGGTAAAACCGCCGGATTCCTCGCGAAAGCTCAAAATGGACTCCGCCGTGACCTCCCCCACCCCTTTCAGCTCCATCAGCTGCTCCTTGGTGGCTGAGTTCAGGCTGAGCAGACCGCCTTCCTGCGGCTCGCCCGGGGCTGGGGCGGGTGCGGGCAGGCCGACGACGATTTGCTCGCCGTCGCTAAGCCGTTTGGCCAGGTTGAGGTTGAGGAGGTCCACGCTGGGGCGCGGGTGGGCATGATCGAGGGCGTCGGCAATGCGGGCGTCCGGCGCCACCGTGACAAGGCCGGGGTTTTCGACCTCCCCCACCACGGAGACCACCAGGGAGCTCGGTGCAGCGGCGCTGCTCGTAGCCTCGGAAACGGAAACCGCATAAGGATCGTTCCGGCTCGTAATACCCAGCCACGCCAAGACACCCGCAGCAACCAACACCGCGATGGCGCAGGCAAGCCACGGCGGAATGCGCACGCGCGGGCGCGGATAGGTGACGTTGAGCAGGTCCTCTTCCCCGGTGGGGCGCGTTAGTTCCCGAAGGCGATCGCTAATATGCGGCATGCCCTCGACGCTAAAAGGCGGCGCAGTTAATGCGCTAGAGGCAATTTAAAAACCTGTGGATAACTTGTTGTTCGTGTCAACGATTCAGGAGGTTCCTTGCTAAAGACCACCGATACGCCGATGGCGCCGGGGCCGGCATGCACGGCGAGCACCTCGGTGAGTTCTTCGACCATGAAGGAAGAGCCCTTCGGCAGGGCTATCTCGAGCAGTTCGAGCAGGCGCTCGGCGGACTCCTCGGCGTCGTTGTGCTGCAATGCCACGAAGACGGGCTCGCCATCGGCGCGGGAGGCGATGAGATCGACCAGCTTGGTAAAAGCCTTAGTCTGGGTGCGGGTCTTGCCCACGAGCTCCAGTTTGCCGCCCACGATGGACATGATGGGCTTGGTGGCCAGAAGTGCAGTGGAGAGCATCGCGGTGGTGGTAGAAAGGCGACCGGAGCGGCGCAGTTCCTCCGTGGAGTTGAGGTAAACCCAGGTGCGGCCGCGCTTGATCGTATCCAGCGCCGCCTCGTAGCACTCCTCAAGCGAGGCGCCATCACGCGCCAAGGTCGCCGCAGACATCGCCGCGGCACCAATCACCATGCCCGCCGAGCCGGACTCGACCACCTTGACGGTATCGGGGAACACGCCCGAAGCCGTCACCGCGGCAGACCAGGTGGAAGAAAGTTCCTTGGACAGATGGATGGCCACAATGCCGTCGTCGGTGGAGCGTTCCATTTCGCGACCGTATGCGGCCGCGAGCTCCAGCGCAGTAAGACCCGAGGTAGATTGCTCGCCGTCTGCGTCCATGACGTGCAAATCGATTACTCGAATCTGCAGGTTTTTCACGATGTCTGGCGGCAGCCCCGCGGCGGAATCAGTGACGATGCGGACGGCCACTAGTCACCTGCCCCCATGTTCCAGCCGTCGAAGTACCACTTGGCGCCGTCCACGTTTCCCGCAGTGAACTCGAGGGAGGCCTGCGGATTCGCTGGATCAAAGTCCGGACGGGCGGTCAGCTGGGACCAGTGGGTGTTCTTCAGGCCCGAAAGGATGGAGTACTGCTCGTGGCGCAGGCCCAAAAGGTGGCAGGTCAACGCTGCAATCGCACCGCCGTGCCCCACCACCAACACGGTGCCCTCGGCCCACGGTTCCGGGTCACGCATCAGCTCGTCGATGACGGGACGCGCACGCTTGGCGACGTCCACCCGCGACTCGCCCTCCGGCGGCGCCCAGGGGGGGTCGTGACGCCAGATGGCGCGGGCGCCGGGGTAGTCGCGATCTACTTCCGCCGAGGACATCCCCTGCCACTTGCCCAGGTGCGTCTCGCGCAGGCGGGCGTCGACAGTAGGCTCCAGGCCCAAACGTTCACCAATGACGCCGGCGGTGGCGCGGGCACGGGAAAGATCCGAGCACACGATCGCGGAAATCCCTTGCTCCGCAAGCAGATCTGCTGCCTGCTTGGCCTGTGCAAGCCCCAGCTCGGACAGCTCCGTGTCCAGGTGGCCCTGCATGCGGCCAGTGGCGTTATAAGTGGTCTGACCGTGGCGGATCAGAAGCAGGCGGCGCGACAAGGTTTAGTACTCCTCGTCCTCTTCCGGCTCCGGCTGAGCCAGTGGGATCTCATCGATGGACTCAACTTCGCGCAGGTTAACCTCGTCGGACCACTCGCCCGGACGCTCCGGGGTCTCGATGCCCTCGATCTCCAGGATCGGGCAATCGTGGTAGAGGCGATCGAGGCCATAGAACTCGCGCTGATCGTTGCGCTGGACGTGGATAACGATGTGACCGTAATCCAGCAGTACCCAGCGGTTTTCGCGGTTGCCTTCGCGGCGCTTTGGCTCGTGGCCAAGCTTGGTCAGCTCGTCTTCGATTTCCTCCACGATGGAGGCCACCTGGCGCTCGGTCTCGGCGGATGCCAGCACGAAGATCTCGGTGATAGCAAGCACGTCAGAGACGTCGATAGCCACGATGTTCGTGGCCAGCTTCTCGTCAGCAGCGTGCGCCGCGGTTTCAGCCATCTTGCGGGCTACATCAGTAACGGACATGTGCTTTCCTTCAAATATCTTCCAAATATCTTCGAATACTTTTTAGTTCTGCCAGTTTCGCACGTAAGAGGTGCGTTTGGCTATTTCCGTGAATTCTTTTTCCCAAATTCTATAAAGGCTTATCAGGATTAGGCCCATAAAGATTGTTCTTAGCGATGTATTGGACAACCCCATCCGGCACGAGATACCACACCGGCTCGCCTTCCCCGGCGCGCTTGCGGCAATCGGTGGAAGAAATGGCCATGGCGGGAATTTCGATGAGTTCGATCCCGGTTTGGGATTCCAGCGGCAGCATATCCTTGCTGAGTTCGTAGCCGGGGCGGGTGACGCCGACGAAGTTGGCCATCTCTAGCATGACCTCCCAATCGTGCCAGCTCATGATCGAGGCCAGGGAATCGGCGCCGGTGATGAAGTAGAGCTCGGCATCGGGGAAAAGCTCGCGCAGGTCACGCAGGGTATCGATGGTGTAGGTGGGGCCCTCGCGGTCGATGTCGACGCGGGAGACGGTAAAGCGCGGATTCGAGGCGGTTGCCACCATGGTCATCAGGTAGCGATGCTCGGCTGCGGTGACGTCGCGCCCCTCCTTCTGCCACGGCTGGCCGGTGGGCACGAAGACCACTTGGTCCAGTTGGAAGCGGTAGGCCACCTCACTGGCGGCCACGAGGTGGCCATTGTGGATGGGGTCGAAAGTGCCGCCCATGATTCCAATGCGCTGTGGACTAGTCATGAGTGGAGATTATACGTGCGCTTTCTACCCAGCTTGCAAAGGTATCGGCTACTTTTTCATCGGCGGGCGTGGGCGCCTGGGTGAAATAGGAAGCATGCCGCGAGGCCTTGGTGGATAGAGCCGCGCTTGCCGACGCCACCGAGAGGTCGCAGGCGAAATCGTCCCGCAGGCAGTAGTTCAAGCGCTGCCCCTCGGGCAACACCGCGCTTTCTGGACGCATGTGCGCTGGGGCCAATTCCAGTAGTCCGCCACCGCGGGCTGGGCTGCCGATGACGTTGGGATCGCCCGGCAGGGAAAGTGGATTTCCCAACGTAATGGCTGCATGCAGCCGCGGGAGGGACTTTTCCGCCCTCGTGGTGATGATGGCGCCCTGCGAGTACCCAGCCGTTATGTACTTCGGTGCGCAGCCGGTGCTCGCCTCGTAGTCTTGGACCACCTTGGGCGCATTGGCCATGCCGGTTTGCACGCTGTTGATAAAGCCGAACAAGACAGAAGGAATGAGCTCGTAGAGCGGGTGCTGCCCCACGATGAGCGCTAGGCGCTGCACGGTCTGAATCGGGTTGAGGTTCTCGCCGTCTTCTGCCAGCGCCGGCAGGTCCATTTCTGCCGGATAGGCCTTGTCATCCATGGCCAGCACGAAGACGCGGTCCATGGTTCCCGGATGACGCTTTTCTACTAAGTGGAAAAGGCCTGCGAGGTTCGGGCCCTCGTAGCCGTTTGAGGGCGCGGAGTGCTCCGAGTATTGCTGCGGGCCGAAGTACTCGCCGTGGTCCTTGTCCTGGTCAGAGCCTCGTGCGGCGAGCACCACGACGTCGGGGCAGGCGCTCTCCTCAGCTGCTGCATGTGGGGCAACTGCGAAGGCGCTGCCCAGAGCAACTGTGGAGGCAGCCAAGAAGGACAGCGATTGGGAAGGCAGGCCTCGGGAAGAGAGGAAACGAGAAAAAGATAGATGCATGTTTTAAGGTCGAGTTTGACCGCTGCCCTGCAGGATCCACTTTGTGGAGGTCAGCTCCGGCAAAGCCATCGGGCCGCGGGCATGCAGCTTCTGGGTAGAGATACCGATCTCCGCGCCCATGCCATAAACCTCGCCGTCGGTAAAGGCGGTGGAGGCATTGAGCATGACGGCGGCGGCATCGACCTCGTTGGCGAACTTAAGCAGAACATCGGCGTCCTGAGCGGCGATGCCCTCAGTGTGGCCGGTGGTGTACTCGGCGATGTGCGCGATGGCGCCAGCGACGCCGTCAACCACCTTGGCGCAGATGTCGTTGCTCAGGAACTCCTCACGCCATTCCTCGTCGGTTGCTTCCACAGCATTGGCCACGCCGAATTGCTCGAGCTCGGCGACCTCGCCATGGATGACCACGCCTGCCTCCTGAAGGGAGGTGATGACGCGAAGTTTCGCGGCGTCGGCAAGCGCGGCGTCGAGCAGCACGCACTCGGTGGAGTTACAAACCGAAGGGCGGCGGGTCTTGCCGTTGATGACCATGGCGATGGCCTTGTCGAGGTCGGCGCTGGCATCGATGTAGAAGTGGCAGTTGCCGGTGCCGGTCTCAATGGCGGGGACGG
>NZ_KV800708.1:133673-140298 GCF_001810285.1 Corynebacterium sp. HMSC071F07 | reverse complement strand
CGGTCTCAATGGCGGGGACGGTAGCGCCCTCCACCACCGCATTGATGAGGCGAGCAGAACCGCGGGGAATCACGACGTCGACAAGCCCGCGCGCCGTGATGAGATCCTGCACCGAATCGTGGCTTTCGCACGGCAGGAGCTGCACGCCCTCGCGCGGAAGGTCGAAGTGCGCCAGGGTGTCCTGGAGGATCTCCACGAGCTGCTCGTTGGAGTTGCGTGCGGACTTAGATCCGCGCAACAGCGGCACGTTGCCGGACTTGAGCGCAAGGCCAAAGGCATCCACCGTGACGTTCGGACGGGCCTCATAGACCATGCCCATGACGCCGAGCGGCACGCGCACCTGCTTCATCTGGATGCCGTTGTCCATGTTGTGGCCCCGCAGTACCTCCCCTACCGGGTCCTGCAGGGCGGCGACCTGGCGCAGGCCGTCGGCGATGCCTTCGACGCGCGCGGCGTCGAGCGAGAGCCTGTCGATTAAAGAATCATTCATCCCGGCCGCGCGGCCAGCGGCGACGTCGCGCTCATTGGCCTCGAGGATCTCAGGGGTGCGGGCCACCAGGTTTTCAGCAGCGCGCACAAGAATCTCATTCTTGCGTGGGGTGGAAAGCTGCGCGAACTGCGGCGCAACTTTCTTCGCCTGACGCGCCAGCTTTAGTACTTGGTCTCGTTCTTCATCTCGAGTGAGTTGGCTCATGAGGCTCAAGCTTACCGAAGCTAGCCTCGACAGGACAGACCATGGGCACGCCTTCATCATCGATGACGCGGGCATGGATGCCATAGACCTCACCCAGCAGCTCGGTGTTCAGCACCTCTGCCGGGGTGCCGTGGGCATGCACGCGGCCGCCGTGGAGAACCACGAGCTCATCGCAATAGCGCGCGGCCAGGTTGAGATCGTGGATAGCTACCAACGCCACTGCCCCGCGGGAGACCTCCTTGCGCAAGGTATCCAGCAGGTGCACTTGATGGCGCAGGTCGAGCGCGGAGGTCGGCTCATCCAGCAGCATCAGGTCTGGCTCGCGGGCCAGCATCTGCGCCACGGCCACGAGCTGGCGCTGTCCGCCGGAAAGCTGGTGAACGTAGCGGTGTGCGAGGTGAACGATGCCGAGCTTTTCGAGTGCCTGCACTGCCGATTCCAAGGCGTTAACGGAGCCGCGCTTAGCGGAGATGACCACCGATTCAAAGGCGGTCAGCGAGGCGCTGGTCAGAAGATCCTGCGGCACGTAGCCCACGTTGGCGCCACCAGTATCGCAGGTGCCCGAAGTCAGCTTCTGAATGCCGGCGATGGCCTTGACCAAGGTGGACTTGCCGGCCGCGTTGGGGCCGATGAGTCCGACGATGGTGCCGGGTTCAGGCTCGGGCAAGTCAACTCCTTTGAGCACCTCCCGCTTGCCAAAGTTCACGCATGCCTGTTCTACTTTCAGCACTTGATCCTCCTCTTGGTGAAGATGAGCAGCACGAAGAAAGGAACACCAACGAGCGCCGTGATGATGCCGATGGGTACGGCAACGCCGGGGATGATGGTGATCGATACCGCGTGGGCACCCGCCAGCAGCATCGCGCCCGCCGCCATGGAGGCCGGCGCAAAGAAACGCTGATCCTCGCCCACCAATAAGCGGGCCACGTGTGGGCCAACCAAGCCAATGAAGCCGATGATGCCGGCGAAGGCCACAGCGCTAGCGGCCAGCAAGGAGGCCACGACGAGGGTTAGAACGCGCAGTTTTTGCACGTTGATGCCGAGGGCCGCCGCACGCTCGTCGCCCAGGCGCAGCGCCGTGAGCTTCCACGCGTTAAGCATGGTGAAAGGAATGGCAACCAGCAAGGTGACTGCGATGATCAGGTTGGACATCCAATTCGCACGCTGCAGGGAGCCCATGGTCCAAAAGACGATCTGCTGCAGGGCTTCAGTCGAGGCGCTGTATTGCATCAGCGAAAGCAGTGCCTGGAACAAGAAAACGAGGGCGATACCCAGCAGAATCATTGACTCCGCACTAGCACCGCGCCACACCGCCGCACCCGCGACGATGGCCACGGCCACAAGAGCCGACAGCCAAGCGACGGCCGCGAGATTGAACTGCGGATTTCCCAGCACGGTCCAGCCCAACACGATTGAGGCCGCGCCACCGAAAGCGGCTGCTGCCGAAATGCCCAAGGTGAAAGGCTCCGCCAGCGGATTATCCAGAATGGTCTGCATATGCGCGCCCGATAGCGCCAGTGCGGCGCCGATGAGAACGGCCATAACCGACGCCGGCAGGCGCAGGTTCCACAGGACCGTCCGGGTGGTCTCATCCACCTGGCCCGGTGAGAAAATGCCACGCAGCATCTCCATCGGGGAAAGGTGAATCGGGCCGACCACCGTGGCAATGACGAAGGCTACGAAGGCAGCCAGCACCAGTGCACCGATGATGAGTACCTTGCGGAAGTTATTGCTGCGGTACTCGGCAATTACCTGGTGGGTGTCGGTTTTGGTTTCGGCTTTCTGGTCAGTCTGCAAACTCTCAGAAGAGGTCAAAAGTGCCATTTTTTAGTGCTTGTGTGTGTTCTTGGTAGTGAAGAAAACGCCGCTGTAGTCGATGGGCAGCCACTTGTTGTGGAATTCGGCGAAGTCCTTTTCTGGGTCTAAGTCCTTGAAGGTTTCTGGGTGCATCCACACAGCAAACTGCTCCAAGGCGAAGATGTTAAAAGGCGAATCGTAGAACTGGTGGTAGACAGCGTGGAAGTTGCCTTCCTTTGGGGCCTCAAGCTGCTCGAAGCCCGGGGTCTTTAGCAGGCCTTCGAGGGTCTCCTGCGCCTTTTCTTCCTTGGCCGCGTAACCCATCTCCACGTGCGGCAGGACCTCCGGCTTTTCCGGGTCCTTGGCCCATGCGCCGCCAGTGGCGATGATGTGCTCCGGCTGCTCAGCAAGCACCTTTTCTGCGGTAAGGTCTCCAGACTCTGTGTCCAGCAGGCTATCGCCCAAGTTCTCGCCGCCGGCGGCATTAACCAGGTCACCTAGGTTAGAGTCCTTGACCGTGGAGCAGCAATCCTTCAGGCCCGCCGCGCGCCAGACCAGGGTGCGCGGCTTGTCCCCGGCCTTTTCCGCGCGGGACTTAATGTCATCAACCTTGCTGGTATAGAACTTATTGAACTCTGCGGCCTTGTCCTCGTGACCGAAGAGCTGGCCGAAGACCTCCATGGACTTCGGGGTGTTTTCTAGCGGCTTCTGGCGGAAGTCGGTGAAGACGTACTTCAGGCCGGCCTGGTCCATCTTGTCCAGGAAGCCGGTCTTTTCCGCACCCTCCTTGTGGTCCAGCGTCATGACCACGACGTCTGGCTTTTGCGCGAGCAGGTTTTCCACGGTGACGTCGCCCTTGGCGATGTTGCCGATGGTCGGCAGATCCTTGTACGCCGCATTGGTTTCGGCGAACTTGGACTCGAAGCTCGGAGCCGCCTCATGCAGGTCCTTGCCCAGAGCCACGACGTGCTCGAGCGGATCCTCGCGGTTGAGAATCGAGGTGGCGAAGAGCCCGCGGCCCTCGCCCAGAAGGATACGCTCAGGCTGCTTGTCGAAGGTGACCTCGCGGCCGGCGACGTCAGTGATGGTCACAGCAGTGTCCCCCGCGGCGCCGGTAGAGCCGGTGGACGCGGAGGTGTCTTCGTTGCTGCTGCACGCGCTCAACGCAGTCGCGGATGCGAGCATGGCCAGGGTGGCTGCCGCAATGCGGACGGAGTACTTGGGCACGTTGAAATGGGTCATGAAAGAAAGTCCTTTGCTCACGAACAATAGCCAAGTTAACTTAGGCTTGACTAAATCGAACTAGGATGAGCTTACAATCCGGAACGTGCCCGCGAAAGTGATCCCCCCGGGTTTTATTTAGGTCACTTTAAAGCTGAATAACATCCTCTTAAAGAAACTCACCCCCAACAGCATGGTTATCCGCGCTGGATGTCACGCGTGGGTATAGCTCAAGCGCGCAGCCACTCCCCCCGCAGACCCCGCGGACTACTGCCCCAGCTCCTTGCGGCGCTCGGCTGCCAGACGTAGGCGCTCGGCCCGGTCTTTGTCATCCTTCTTTTTCAATTCCTCATAAAGTTTTTCGTCGTCGTCGGAGAGCTTGACCGCCTCCCTGACACCCCACGAGGCGATACCTGCAATCGGGAAGACAAGCCAGAAATAGTCCCAGTCGAAGACGAAAAGCCCCAGGAAGAAGAGGATCATCGTCGCTGACCAAATGACGGCATCGATTCGGTGGACTAACCCTCCGCGGCGCTGCAGCCGGTCGAGCTCGGCCTGCGCTTCCGATTCCTTGAACGGGACGACCTCTGCAATTGGATTGTCAGGAAGGTCCTCAAAGAGGGAAGCGATCTCGCCGCGGGTACGCGCAACAGCCGCCTTTCCTGTGCGGTCTTCGAACTCGTTGATGTCGATGAGACCGTTAGCGAAGTGGGTGCTGAGGAGGTCTAGCGCATTGTGGCGTTCCGCGTCTCCCACGCGAATGTCTTTGTTCATGCTTTTACACTTTAATATCCAGCGTTCGGATCCACACGGGTAGGAATTTCCTCGCCAGCCTCAAAGGCTGCGGCCACCTTTGCGGTGTGTGCTCCCAAGTGGCGGCGCACCGAGTTACGGGTATTAGCAATGTGCGGTGTAATGACCACACGTTGGTCCTTCCACAGCGGGTGATCATCCGGGAGCGGCTCCGGATCAGTGACGTCGAGCGCTGCGCCGGCAATCTCGCCAGAGTCCAGCGCTGCCAAAAGATCCTCGGTACTGATGAGTGGGCCACGGCCCACATTGACCACCACCGCATGATTCGGCATTTGGGCAAACACGTCTTTGTTGACCATGTGGTGGGTCTGCGGGGTAAGCGGCGCGATGAGCACAAAGTAGTCGGCCTCAGACCAGACCTTGTCCACCTCGGAGATGGGATAGGTCTCATCCGCGCCTGGAACCGCGTTGCCGGACCGGTTTACGGCGATGATGCGCGGGCCAAAGCCAGAGAGCATCGTGATGAGCCGCTTGCCGATGCCGCCGGCGCCGATGATCGCCACAGTCTTGTCCTCGTGTAGGTAGGACTTGTGATCCTGCACCTCCTCGTAGTTGGAGAAGGTGTCGTTGACATAGCGATGGGCATGCAGCTGCGCAAGCAGCAGAGCGATGGTAGATTCCGCCACGGTGTTATCGAATACGCCAGCGGCGTTGGACCAGATTACGTCGGTCTCCTTCATGACGTCGAGCAGATGGTCTACGCCTGCAGACGGAATCTGCACGAACTTGATGTTCTCCGGCAGTGGCAACGGGAAGTCCGAGCCGTCGCCGTTGTAGATGAGGAAGTCGGCATCGAAAAGCTCCGCGAGCTCATGGCCAGATCCCCGCAAGGTCTCGACGGATTCTTCCCATTGTTCCGGCAACATGGCGTATTTCATGGTCTTCTCCTGGGGTTCTCTGGCTTCTAGACTCTAGATTCGGGAGGCGTAGTTCGACAGGTAGTCGGCGTGGACAACGCTGCGGCGCTGGTATTCCGGCAGCTCCTCCATCTGCTTGCCCAGGATGCCCCGCAGCTCCGCGGAATCAAAACGTACTTCGCCGCGGCCGATGACCTCACCTTCCGGGCCCATGATGTCGATGATTTCCCCGCGGGAGAATTCACCGATGGCCTCCGTGATGCCAACCGCCAGGAGCGAATTGCCTCCCTTGGTGACCGCCTGCATGGCGCCAGCGTCCAGGCGCACCGCCCCACCGGTATCGGCGCAGTAGAGCGCCCAGAACTTCCAGGCAGACAGTTTGCGCTCCTCGCGGGTGTGGAAGACGGTGCCCACGGAGGCATCGGCAAGAGCAGGGCCGATGTTATCCGTCGACGTCAGCAGCACCGGGATTCCGCCGCGGGTGGCCAGGCGCGCGGCCGAGACCTTCGTGGCCATACCACCGGTGCCGACGTTGCCGGACTCACCGGCCTCGACCCCTTTCAGGTCTTTGCCCGTGCGCACCTCATCGATGAAGCGGGCGTCCGGCTCCGCCGGGTTTTTGTCATAGAGGCCATCGACATCAGAGAACAGGAACAGCGCGTCCGCGCCCATCAGGTTGGCCACCAAGGCGGAGAGCCGGTCATTATCCCCGAAGTGCATCTCCGAGGTCGCCACCGTGTCATTCTCATTGACAATGGGAATGGTGCGCAGCTGGCGCAGCCGGTCGATGGTGCGCTGCGCGTTGCGGGCGCGGTCCCGGTGCCCCGTATCCGAGGCGGTGAGCAGCACCTGGCCCACCGTGCGGTCATAGCGGGCGAAAGACCGGCCCCACTCGTACGCCAGATGCACCTGGCCCACAGACGCCGCGGCCTGCTTGGTGGCCAGATCAGTCGGCCGGCGATTAAGCCCCAGCGGGCCCATGCCAGCGGCCACCGCACCGGAGGAGACCAGGATGACATCGGAGATGCCCATGCGGGCGTGCACCGCGTCCACAATGTGGTCGATGCGCTCCTGGGAGACCAGGAAGTCCTCATCCGTCAGCGACGAAGAACCAATCTTGATGACTACGCGCTTGGCGTGCGCGATGCGCTGGCGCAGCGGCGAATCAAAGCCGGACGCCGTGGGGTTTTCATGCAACGGGTCCGGAAAGGGGGTGTCAACCGTGGGCCCGGAATAAGGTTTT
>NZ_KV800708.1:110125-133573 GCF_001810285.1 Corynebacterium sp. HMSC071F07 | reverse complement strand
TTTTGGGTTAGCGGAAAATCTTGTTGCGAAGACATGGCCGCCCATTGTACTAGCCCTGCCAGCGGTCCCGGTTCGCCTGCTCGCGGGTGACCTTCTCGTCATCGCCAAAGTCATACTCGTCGATGAGGCCGCGGCGAGCCTGCGAAGCACGCTTACGCTCAGCGGCGGAAACACGCTCGGTGCCGCCGAGGCGACCGTCGAACCCGCGGCCGGCATCCGTGGCACGGCCGCCAGTCATCGGCTCCCACTCGAAGGTGATGCCACCGATGGTCACCGGGCAGCCCTCAACAGCACCCTGCTTGAACAACTCATCTTCCACACCGGCCTTGGCCAAGCGGTCAGCGAGGTAGCCGATGGCTTCATCATTTTCGAAGTCGGTTTGCACAATCCAGCGCTCGATCTTGTCACCCTCCACCACGAAGGCGCCGGCAAGCTCGGGATCAGGGCGCACGGTGAAGTCAGCGTGGGAGCCGGACTTACGCTCGCCACGTGGGCGGATGATGGTGTGATTCTTATCCGCCTTGACCTTCGGCTGTGTGCGGCGGTGTTCCTTGACCATCTCAAGCAGCTTGTACTTGAGCGGATCGAGGCCCTTGCGTGCCACCGCAGAAATGATGAAGACGGGCCAACCGTACTTCTCCTCCAGCTCTGGTTTGACGAACTCGGCCAGTTCTTTCGCCTCCCGAATATCCGCCTTGTTCAAGATAATGATGCGTGGGCGCTGCCGCAGATCACCCAAGCCGGTGTCCTGGTCCAGCAGTTCTTGGTACTTTGCGAGTTCCTCCTCGAGCGCCTCAATATCGGAAAGCGGGTCGCGGCCCGGCTCCAAGGAGGCAACGTCAACGACGTGTGCGAGCACCGCAGTACGTTCGATGTGGCGCAGGAAGTCCAATCCGAGGCCCTTGCCGTCAGCAGCGCCGGGGATAAGACCTGGAACATCGGCCATGGTGAAAGACTCAAAGCCCATGTCCACCACGCCGAGGTTCGGCTGCAGGGTGGTAAACGGATAATCACCAATCTTTGGCTTGGCCGCAGAAAGCACGGAAATTAGGGAAGACTTGCCGGCCGATGGGAAACCGACGAGGCCGACATCTGCCATGGATTTAAGCTCCAACACCAGATCGCGGGCCTCGCCCGGCTCGCCTTGAAGCGCAAAGCCTGGTGCCTTGCGGGCAGCAGAGGCTAGGGCTGCGTTGCCAAGGCCACCGAAACCGCCTTCCGCGGCGACGAAGCGGGTGCCAGGAACCGTGAGGTCCGCCAGCATCTCGCCGTCCTCGGAGTAGACCACAGTGCCGGCTGGGACCTCGAGGATGAGATCCTCGCCGCGGGCGCCATTGCGCCAGTCACCAGCGCCGTTGTTACCTCGGCCGGACTTCAGGTGCGGACGGTAGTGGAAGTCCATCAAGGTATGCACCTGGGTGGAAACCTCTAGCAGGATGTCTCCTCCGTGGCCGCCATTGCCGCCGTCTGGACCGCCCAGCGGCTTAAACTTTTCACGGTGCACCGAAGAGCAGCCGTGGCCTCCGTCGCCGGCCTGCAGGTGAAGAACGACGCGGTCAATAAAACGTGCCATGAAGTTGGTTTCCTCGCACTAACGCTAAGTAGCTGTTTTCTTAATCTGAGCTGCTCATACTACCATCGGCGGCCGCCTGCTTCCTAGCCTGACGTTCCTCGCGGGCTTGCTTACGTCGGCGGCGACGCCATTCCAGATAGATGATGATAAGCAAAGAGATGGCGATGATGCTAAGCGCGGCAATCATCCACCACGACAGCTTTGGATGCCAGCCCGAATCCTCATCTCCGCCCGCAATGTAGACGCGTTCGGCGTGCACGAGCAGACGATCCGTGTTGATGCCGTACGGGGTGCAGGTAATCAGCGTGATCTGATCTTTATCAGGCTCATAAGTCACCGCATCGTACTTATCGGGTTTGACCACCTCGCGGCCCACGACCTTGTAATGCAGCAACTCGCCCATCACCTCGATGGTGACGATTTCGCCATCCTTGAGCCGCGGCAAGTTATCGAACATGGAAGCATCCACCATGCCGGTGTGTGCGGAAATAACGGCATTGGTTCCCTTACCGCCCACCGGCAGAGAGGAACCAAACATGTGTCCCGCGCCGTCGTAAAGCACAGCAGGGGCAGTCGTATGCCGCACGGGAAGATCGACGTTAATTGCGGGAATGCGAAGTCGCGCAATCGCGCCCCCGGCCTCTGGGGCATTGAGCGTTTTCATGTAACGCTCAAAGCCCGGTGAAGAAGGATTCGGTGGGAAAGCATGATGACCTTGCTCCGCCAACCAATCGTTGTACTCATGTGCCTGCTGCACGTAGGCCTCTCGCTGGGCCGGCGGGGCGACGCGTTCGATAGCACGCCGATAATCCTCCGCCTGGCGCTGCAGCTGCCAATCGTTGTACTGCGTCGCCACGATTGGGTACAGCAGCACGAGGATGCCCAGGATAACCAGCCACAGCGAGCTTTTCTTCTTGCGTGACTGGTTCTTCTTCGACTTAGTCTTCGCCATCGGTTTCTTCGTCGTTGCGATTACGCAGGTACAAAGCCATACCAATTGCCAGCAGAATGAGGCCGATCAGCAGCGCCCACACCAGGGTCTGACGGCCGGTATCCGGCAGCAGGAAGCCGAGGCCTTCCTTCAGACGCAGAGCACCGTAGCTATCGTCGTCGGAGACGAGGATGTTATTGCCCAGCGCTGTCACAGTAACCTTGCCGCGGTAGTAGAAGTTATCCTTCGTCGACTCCGTGATCTTCACGTCGAAGCTGCAGGTGGTGGATGCCCCTACGGCGAGATCGCCTGGGGCACAAACCTCAGTAGGAATCGCGCCGCCTTCCGGAACCACGTACTCGGATCCATCAGCGGCTACCACAGTGCGGCCAGCCAACTCCGGCTCGGTGAGCTTAAGGTCAGTCAGCGGCAAGGCGCCGTTGTTTTCTACCGTGTAGTTGAAACGCATGGTGGTCGCGTCGTCGGGAAGCACCGCGGTATCGGCCACCTTGCCAGTCACCGCACTGATAGGTGCGCCATCAATCTTCTTGGTGATGTTGACCCCAGGGAAGGTATTGATACCGGTCAGTTCCCACTTGCTGCCCGAAGTGGACATATCGCTGGCCTTCGCTACCGGCAGGATATCGAAGGACCACTCGCCAGAAGTCACCGTGTGGGTAGTCGGATCGATGGAGTTATTCGCCTTCACATTACCCAGGCGCGGTCCGGTCTCACCCACAGAGACAACCGGAGACGCAGAACCTTCATTCATGACCTCGCCGATGGTGCAGTTCTGATCAACTTCGATGTCACTCAACGTATGCGACTGGCCAGACTTCAAAGTGAATGTCTCACCACAGCTCGAGGAGAACTCGAAGGTCCGCCCCTCTCCTGCCGCGCCGACAGATTGCTTAGTGAAGGTGACCTCAACGCTATCGCGCGGATGCATCGCCTCACCGGCGATGGTCAACACCGGAGCACCCGTCTCAGAGCGCAGCGCGCTATCCAGCCTAAAATCGTAGGTGTACTTCTTCATGTCACTGGTGACTTTGTCGAGTGGAATATCTGCAGGCTTTACATCCGGGTTATCGGCTGCGGCGCCCTCCTTCGTCCACGTCGCGAAAGTCATGTACGGAGAACGCGTGCCCGCGGTCACTTCTAGCTGCACGCGCTCGCGCAGGGCCGAGGAACCACTTGCATCCAAGGTGCAGTCATAGCCCACCGGCAGGTTCACAACCTTGCCACCCGAAGGTGCACTGGCGTCAGCCACCGTCGCACTCGAGTTAGCTCTATTGACGTCGAAGCTCAACGTTTGGCTATCAAAGCCCGGAGCAGTACAGCTGACCTTATAGTCATAGCTATTGTTGCTCAGACCACCGAGGTAGCCATCCTGCAGCGCCGCGAAGGACACGGGGACGGTGCGGCGCGTGTAGGTGTTGGTGAAGTCATAGGAAACCGCCGGTTGGCCCTCTTCACCGACGCGCTTGTCGACCTCACGTGGGTCCTGCTTCCACTCCAAAGCTTCTGGTGTGGCAGAAGGAGCGAGCTCCGTGAAGGTACACCACGCACCGGAAGGAACCTCAACCTCGTCCGAGGTGAAGGTCAACGTGCCATCCGGGAAGGCATTGGTATCGCCCGCATTCAAACTGGTAGGCAGCCCCACGTTAGAGATGGAATAACCCACGCCCTGGCACTGGTAGTCGAAGCGGAACTCTGGGTTGGCCTCGCGCAGCACCTGAAGGTCGTCCGCATTGGCGACGATCTTCTTACTCATCTTGATGGGCGACTTCACGAATTCATAGAAGTTGACCAGTTCGACCTTGTTGCCCAGGCCTCCATCGGAGATGTCGTCCTCAATCATGAACTTCTGCGAGGTGGTCTCACCATCTGCGAGATCGGTATCCGTGTAGGTCATGCCCTCGTCGCGCTGCAGACGCCACTCCACCTTGCTTGGACGCATGTGCGTTTCCAGTTCCGTGCCATCCGGCGCGGTCTGAGTCAAGTTGAGCTGACCGAACTTGTCACCGGTCAGTTCGCATTCCGCGCCGACCGGGATATCAGCAAAACTGGTAGAGCCAGGTCCCTGAATGGTGCTGTTGACCGGGAAAGTTCCCAGCTTGCCCGAACCATCGATAGGCCCTTCTGGGTCACGGCAGACCAATGCAAAGTTGTGGGTATAGAACTGGTCTTTCCAGTTTGCGCCATAGGCTGCCTGGACGTCGACTGGCGTGTTAGCAACCTTGTCCAGGTTCACCTCTGCCAGCTGACGGGTATAGGTATTGACCAACTTCACGTCTTGGTTGCCTCTGACGTCGAAGTTCAGGGAGCGATCGCCTGAAGCGTCCCCGACTTTTACTTCCTGGGTGAAAGTGATGCCCTCGGCAGCAGTGGTCTCACCTTCTGCCGCAACGCACTCGGAACCGTCCGGAATGTTATCAAAGCTCAAGGACTGGCTAGCCGCATCATCAGATTGCGGGGAGCTGACCTTACCGGAGACAGTGATGACGCTGCCGCCACCGGGTGGCGTGCACTTCATCGTGAAATCGAATTGACGGTTGTACTTGACGTCCTTGCGGGCCTGGGAGAAGTAAGCCTCATTGGCAAAGTCGACCTGCTTGGTCACAGCCACGGTGACATCTTGGTAGTCGTAGGTGTGGGTTACCTGTGCAATGGTGGAATCGCCGACGATGAACTCACCAGAAACGATGCGAGCTTCGTCGTTGAAGGTCTGAGACTCGCCATCGACTGAAATGTTGGAATCACGGTCGATGGCGTAGCCATTGCGTTTGCCGTCTTCACGGTTGCTGTCGGATTCGACCAATTGGCACGTGCTTCCCGACGTCACGACGGTGGCTGGCACGGTCTCCTTCGGGTTATCGGGCCCCAGGGTGATAGTGGCGTACTGGCCTAGGTCCAAGGGGCTGCCGTCGTCGGCGGTACAGGTCAATTCGTAGTCGACGTCGCGGAAGAACTCGTCGACGCCTGCCTCAGACTGGGTAATGGTGATGCCCTTACCGGCGGGTTCGAAGGTATTGGTCAGGCTAACGGATTCAGAGTCAGAATCGACTGTAAAAGTCTGCTCCTTGGCGTCGGTTGACCACAGAACGCCGTTGCCAGTCGAAGGAGTGGTTTCAGAGAACGTACATTCATTGCCATAGGGCACGCCCATCGCACCGTCGCGGTCATTAACCAGCCCCGCAATCGTGGGATCGGAGACCTCGGCGACGAGACGTTCGGTCTGCCCATCGGCTAAACGGACAGTACCAGTGAGGTCGACAGGAACATAGCTATCGCTCGTCGTCTCTACCGTGCGGGTACCACAGCGGAAGGAAAGCTCGTAGTCAGCAGGCAGGTTAGCGCCGTTGACGGAATTGTTAACGAGCTTGGTCAAATCGACCGTGCCCGTTTTATTGAAGTAGTGGTTCGACACAGAAACGCGGTTCTGGTTGGTATCCCTGGATTTGTTCACGGTCAAAACCGGGGTGGTCTTTGCTTCCTCATTGTTGAGGGTGGTCACCACGTCAGAAGAATTGGACGCGGAGACCGTGGTGCGGTCAAGCGTGACGTTCTGCTGCGAGGGGCTACCGGATTCGTAGACGTAGCAGTCTGCACCGACGCGCACGCCCTCGATCTTGACCGGATTGGCGGTGTCAGTGGTGATGTTCATGTCGCCTTCGAGGTTGTAGGCGGCATCGTTTGGGTCGGTGCAGCGATAGTGCACCGGGAAGGTGGTACCCGCGTCCAACAAGCTGCTGCCTGGTCCACGCAACTGCTTGATCACACGGACGTCGCGGGTCTTGTAAGAGTAGTGCGCCTCGATACGAATATCGGACACAGTCGGGGTTCCACCTTGCGGATAATCCTTCAGGCGGATGGTGTAGGTGCCATCGGAGTTGGCTTGAATTTGCTGGCCATCAACCCAGACATCGCGGCCGTCGAAGCTAATGCGCTCGGCCTCGGAATCGGAAAGGCCAGACAGTGGCTTGAGCACGCAATCGCGCTCGACTGGGACATTGTTAAAGCTCGTATCGCCGGCGATTTCATCCCCAGTGCCCGTGGCCTGGATCGTGGATTGCTGACTGTAATTGGTGGTCAAACAACGTAGCGAGAAAGAATAATCGCGCGGGCTGCCGAGCTCGTTGACGGGTTCGCCGGTGATGGTCTTTGAGATGTTGACGGTGCCGGGACGGTAGTCATAGTTGTTGTTTGCCTCGATGTCATTCGAGTGATCGGCGGCGTTGACACCGGATTTCAGGGTGACAGTACCAACGGGCACGGCGTCGGTGTTCTGGGAGGTGCCGTTGCCCTTCCAGGTCAGGGTCAGTTCCTTACCTGGACGGGCAGGCGGAGCACCATCAGCAAACTTCTCCGTCAAGGTACAAGTCGCGCCGGCTGGCAGACCTTCAACGGTGTAATCATCACCAGCGGCGAGATCACGAGAATCCTCCAGCTTCATCGTGGGGTAAGCATCGGAGTAGCCGGCCGGGGCGGCGCAGCGGTAGCCCAAGTTGAACTTGCGCGACTGCACCTCGTCGAAGCCGGCCGCGGTACCGGTGACCGTCTTTCGTAGGGTCAGCGAGGAGAATTGGTACTTTGGCTTCCACGTGACGGTACAGGACATGGGAACCGAGTACTTGTTTTGGTAGACCACCTCGGAGGTACCTGCCGCGGCATTGTTGTTGAGCTGGAATCCCGAGGGCACGGAGCCTTCTTTGATGGTGTAATCCGTGGTACCGAGGGTGCAACGCCACGTCGGCGTATAGCGGGCCAGCGCCTTGCTCTTTTCCGTGCCGGTGGCAGCAGACTTGAACACCATGGAATCGGCAGCGACGTTGCCGTTCACATCGGGGGACATGCGGCGCAGCGCCTGGGTGTAGGTGTTCGCGCCTTGCCACGGAACCTTGGTGTCGGTGCTGCCATAGCGGGTGGCCATGGAGAAATCGAACTTGGTCTCTTGACCCGTGATGGTCTTTTCCATCGTGGTATCCGGCTGGACGACGTCGCCGGTCATGCGGCCCATGTTGAGGGCTAGTGCAACGCCTTGGAAGTTGTTGCGAGTAAAGAAGCCGACGTCGAGGCTCGTCAGGCCATCGCCGCCCACGATGTAAGAGCCGGCCTTGCCGGTGTTGATGGAGAATTCCTTGCACACGAAGTCTTTCGGCGTGTTATCGCCGCGATTGTAGTAATCCTCGATGCCGGGGCCGAAGACGTTGCTGGAATTGTTATTGGGATCGCACGCGGAGCGATAACCGCTCGGAGTGAAACGCTTGTACGGAAAAATGGTCTGCCCCGTCTCGGGGGCATCGATGGTCAAGTTTTCCGTAAATAATGACCAACCACGAGTGTCCTGTGCATCGACGATTGAGGTGCGGTAATTGCTCACGTATTGGCCGGTGAACTTATCCTTGACCTTGATGTTGCGAAAGCGCAGGGTGGCCTGCTGCGATGCGGCCGTAATTCCGGTGCCTATACCCCACACCACGCTCGGCTGGATGGCCTCCTGACCAGAACGCGGGACAAAGTAGTCGGTGTCGTTTACATTGCGGCCAAAGACGCCGTCACCCACCGGACCGGAATACGTCTGCAGCTTGGAAGGATCAGTGTTTAGGTCGTAGCCGCGTTCGTCTTTTGTCTCGTACATGACGTCGAAAGTCAGCTCGTAGCGGCCGAGATCCTTCTTCACGGGCTTCGGGTAGGTGGTGACCGAGTTATTGAGATCCGACATGTCGATCCAGCACAGCTGGTCCGCATAGTTGGCGGCCTCACCGGTGCCACTGCGGAAACCGCACTGCTTGTACGTCGCCTCGTTCGTGGCCCAGCCCTTGCTGGTCTGTGCCTCGGCTTCGGGCGTCACCAAGTTATTCAGCGGCGAAGAGGGCGCGACGACTAGCATTAGCGTCACGAACGCCACCAATAATGCGGCGAAAAGGCGCCGAGTCTTGGTGTTAACCGTCATAAATGCTCCTGCGGAAAAGATTGTGTGTGAGGAATGAAATAGGTTGGCCGGGCGTACCCTCATACGCGACCATCTCCTTCATCGTCATCGTCATCCTCGTCGCGCCTGCGAACGAGAATAAAGCCCAGCACCAATGCGGTAATCGCAGCGAGCACGATGCCGATCACGCTGGCGCCGGTGCTTGCGAGGTTGTCGGCAATCTTGCCGGCAATACGCTTTGCTTGCTCGCCGACGCCGTTACCCTTGCTGTCATTGCCAGCATCGTCGACTACCCCACTGCTCGGAGAATCGGGATGCCCATGAGACTCGGAACCCGGCCGGATTTTTCCATCGCTATCGTCATCGTTGTCATCAACCGGATGATCTTTGCCTACAACGACGACTTCCGCTGGAGTGGACTGGATAGTGGCAGGCTGATCGCCACGGCACTGTTCAGCCGCAGCAAGAACAACGCGCTCAGTTACTCGACGGCCGTTAGCATCGGAATACGCCAAGGTCGAAACACTAGGACTTAGGTGTGGTAGGCAGTAGCCGTCGGGGCTAAAGCGCGCAATGTTGGTGATGACATCGCCAACAGCTGCAGAAGAGCGCACTTCTGCTTCCAAGTGAATTTCCACACGGGTCTCCGGATTGCCGAGCCGTGCCTTCGCCAGAATGTCTAGACCAGACTGTTCCATCACGATCTCAACTGAGTTACCGTCAAGGGTTGTGCGAAAATCACGCCCGTCCTCCAAAGTTCGCGAGCCATTGAGGTTGCTCACGGTAATGGACTTTAGACGCCGAAACGCAAGACGCGGATCCAGCTCATCGAGAACCACGAACTGGTGGAGCTTTCCTTGGGCGTCGCAAGGCGGCAGCGACGTCCTGATGCGATAGTCCAACACAGCTCCGACCTTGACTGATCGGGCGTCCACTGATTTATCGACAATCACCGGCTGCGCTTTGGCACTGATTTCAGCCTGCACGTCATTCTTTACGGGGACGAGGAAAGGGCTTGCCACATCCTCGTAGGAATTGTCGGTACGTTGGGGCCGCTCGGTTACTTGGTACACGCCTTCTGACAGGCCTGTAAACTTTGCAGTACCGGTCTCATCAGTAGTTGCAACAATCTCAGGCCCGAGCTCCATGCCAGGCTTCGAAGTCAACAAGGCAGGATTATCCTGAACCATCTGCCCGAGTTCTTCTGGGCTTGCCAAGGGCAGCCCAAGAAGCTGACGGACGACGAATACAGCACCAACGTTGGAGTTGATTCCTTTGGGGTCAGCACTCTTGTGAACTGACAAACTACCAGTGCTTGCCGAATGCGCTGGCGCCGGCGAGACAGCGACGATCAAGGCACACGCAAAGAACAGGCCAACGGCCAAGCGCATCCATGCCTCACATCGCCCTCTGGTAGTCACGTTAGGATTCCTCTAATTCTTCTTCTTTTTTCTTTCGCTTACGCCCTGCCAGGAACCACCACAGCAGGTAAAGCAGAACGAACAACACGATGATGATCGCTGCAATCATCCACGGCTGCCATAGCGAGTGATAGCTCTGGTCAAGCTCAGCGGGTAGCTCGGTACGCTCGCCGCGGACCAGCAAGCGATGGCTGTTGATGCCGTACGGAGTACACGTCACCAAGGTCAGTAAGTCGCGGCCTTCTTCGGCACGTAAGGCCTCCACTTGATCGGGAAGAACCGTCTCAATCTGGTCCACCTTGTAGACCATGGTCTTACCCATGACCTCGACCGTGAAGACATCCCCCACTTTGATGTGGGTGAGGTTGTCGAACATGGTCAGGGTGGCAAGGCCGGTGTGACCGGTAAGAACCGCGTGGTTTCCTTCCCCACCAACGGGAAGCGCCGTGCCGTAGAGGTGGCCCACGCCATGCGCGAGAACATCAGTCGACGTTCCGTGATAGACGGGCAAGTCGATGCCCACTGATGGAACGCGAACACGCGCCATTGCACCAATCTGGTGCAGCGTGTCGAGGTAGCGCTGGTAATCCGGTGAGGAGGTATCAACTCCATTGACCCATGGGTCGGGAGCGCCCACCTCTGGCAGCTGGGCGTTATAAGCCTGCGCCTCGGCGAAAGCTGCCTCGCGCTCTCGCTCGGGCAGCTTGTCGACGCCGCGCGAATAGTTCTCCGCGATGCGGTGCTGCTCCACATTTTTGTAGTGGGTCAGCACCACGGGGCTGAGAAACACGAGCATCGCCAAGACGAGGTAGATAACCCCGCGTGGATTACGCCTGCGCTTTCCCTTCACATGGCCTCCTTAGGCCTGCGCGCGGTTGTCCTTGTAAGAGGTGTAAAGACCGCGAGCCAGCAGGAGCAAGCCGACGAGGAATACCAACAGGATTCCCCATGCACCGGTTGCCGGCAGCTGGTTGATGATGTTGTTCTTCTGGTTCTCAACGCTGACTGCCAGGGTGCGTGCGTTAACGTCGATGGTCACGTGCTGCGGCTCTGGGTTGCGGACGTAGCCTTCCGGCGCCTTGGTTTCCAGCACGCAATAGTCATTGTTGGTGGTGCCGGTGTTTGCAGCGAAGGACTTGATCGGCACGCCGTAGCCCTGTGCCTTGGAGGACTTGTTGTCACCGCCGGAGGTGGTGAGCTTGGTGGACGGGCTACCGTCCTGGGCGGTAGCAACGGTCAATGCTTCACCCAGCAGCTCGTACTTGGTGGAGTCCTGGTCGGAGACCTTGCACTGGTACAGCTCGAACTCCGCACCTGCTAGCGGGTCAGTGCCGTTGGTGGAGGTCTTGGTGATGGTCAGGTTACCGAAGGTGGTCGAGGTGGGGTTATCTTCGGTGACATCCGGAGTGCTCGGGTCATCGCCGTTGGTATCAACGGTGGCGTTGTTCGGCAGCTCGATGGTTGCCTTGTTGGTGATCTGGCCAGTATCAGCCGGAATGGATTTGATGGTGGCATTAAAGCCGGCCACAACCTTCAGGGTTGGGTCGGACTTACGAGCTTCCTGCAGCTTGGTGCGGCCGTCCTGGGTAAATTCAATACGCAGGGTGTTGTTATCGGTATTGACCGTGTAATCAGTGCCCTTCGTCAAAGTTGGAGCTGCAGCGCCCTGTGCCTCGACGGTGATGCCGTCAGCCTTGAGCGAGAGGTTTTGATTCAGCGGGTCAACGATGTTGAAGCGGTTCAACTCACCAGCCGGAACCGGGGCATTGATGGTGTAGTGCAGATCAGAACCGATGGTGGCGTTGGTGTCATCGACCTGCTTGGAAGGGTTAACCTGCTGGTTCTTCGGGCTCACCGTCTGGGTATAAGACCACTTACCATCCTCCGAGTGCGGCAGCGCTACCAGGAACGGAGCGGCAGCGGTGTAGTTACCGCTCTGCACCTCTGTGATCTTGTAGAGACCGACCTTGAATGCCGGAGTATTAGCAGTGGTCATTGAAGCGGTGCCCTGATCGTTGGTCTCAATGGTGCCCACTTCAGTGACATCGGTGGCAGTTGCAGCGGTGAGATTAGCAGCGGCTACCCAACCTTCCTGGGTGGTCAGGTCTACGTTGTTGACCTTCTCCACTTTGAAAGTGATGCCGCCGAGGGCGGTGGTGTTATCGAGTGAGCCAGGGTCACCCAGACGCTTGTTGATGACGAGCTCGATTTCGTGGTTTGCATCAACGAGGTCGGCATCGGCCGCAGCCCCCGGGGTCGCCTCAGCGCCGGCCTCGGAGGTGGTCTGTGCAAGTGCGGGAGCGGCAAATCCAGCGCCCGCGACGGAAACGGTGCTTGCAGCAATAACCGCTGCCAAGCGCATAGAGAACTTAGACATAGGGAATCCTATTCCCCCATCAAACTGGGGCATCGAGGGCGTTAATATTGGCGCCCGCTGAATATTTAGCAGTCCGATCTTAACAAATTGCCAGCAGCCCCTCAACTTATGAAATCATCTTCACCCACACCATTCGGTCACAAAACCACATTGTCGCCACACATAACACCGTGAATCTCGGCCCTGTTACCCCCGTTTTAGCCCTTTTCCCACCCACACGGTGAACATAAGAGGAGAATTAATACATCGGATCTTTTCTTATTTGATTAATATTTTTCTGTAAGGCTGGACAATTGTCCTAAAAAAGAGGGCGTAAATACAAAAACGAAAAAGGTCTGACTCCAAAAATCGGAATCAGACCTTTTTACGTTATTAACTAGGCAGAAGCCTCAACTGCAGCCTGCTCAGCCGGAACGATGTTCACGATGCGGCGGTTGCGCTTGATAGCGAACTCAACAGCGCCTGCCTCGAGTGCGAACAGGGTATCGTCGCCGCCGCGACCAACGTTCTCACCTGGGTGGAACTTGGTGCCGCGCTGACGCACGATGATCTCGCCGGCCTTAACCTGCTGACCACCGAAGCGCTTGACGCCGAGACGCTTGGACTCAGAGTCGCGACCGTTGCTGGAGCTGGAAGCACCCTTCTTGTGTGCCATGTGGTTTTCCCTCCTTCAGGGATTTCTCGAGCCGGTTAAGGCTTACTTGATACCGGTTACCTTCAGAACGGTCAGCGGCTGACGGTGGCCCTGACGCTTCTTGTAGCCAGTCTTGTTCTTGTACTTCAAGATGTCGATCTTCGGGCCCTTGCCCTGCTCGACGATCTCAGCAGAGACGGAGACCTTCTCCAGGTCAGCAGCCTTAGCCTTAACGGTTGCGCCATCGACGAGCAGAACCGGGGTGAGAGCTACGGACGTACCCGGCTCACCCTCGATCTTCTCGACCTTGACGAGGTCACCTTCAGCAACCTTGTACTGCTTTCCGCCGGTCTTGACGATCGCGTACATAGAGGGTTACCCCTTATCTAAACTTGGCTCAGAAGCGGCAGGGTGAGCCACTTCTGAATGGACAATTACTTATTGCGTTTATCCCTGGCGCTATGTGTGGCGCCCGCGCAAAACAACGACTCGGCCGATGCAGCGCATTCATGGTCTAAACAGCGACTGTCAAAGACTACCCCGTCACGGGCAGAAAATACAAACTGCGTATTTTCTCTCCTGCGTGGCGAAGGCTTACTTTGCGCTGCGCCGTGCTACGCGACGCCGTCCGCGCCCACTGCTGCCCTTGCCAGAAGCACTCCCCTTTTCCCGCTCAGCCTGGCGATTTTCGCTCTGCTTAGCCGGATTTTCCTGAGTGTTTTCTGCTGCTGGCTGCACGGACTTACGAGCCACCGCCTTGCGAACCGCCCGCTTGCGGCCACGGCGAATGACCTTGGTTTTGGTAGCTGCAGGCTCTGCTGCTTCTTCTGCCTCGGGCTCTACCACGGGGTTATTCTTTGGTTTGGCAGCACTCTGGCGAACAACGCGGCGACGACCACGCACTCGCTTTAGCTCAGCCTTCGGCTTGCTCTCCACCGTTTTCTCGGCGGGCGCTTCCTTTTCAGCCGGCGCTAGGAAGTCCTGTGGCTGCGGGCGGTGGTCGGAACGCGAGTTGCCACGAGTGCGGCGCTTGCGACGCGGCGAAGCTTCGAACT
Source organism: Corynebacterium sp. HMSC071F07 (assembly GCF_001810285.1). Classification (NCBI taxonomy): domain Bacteria; kingdom Bacillati; phylum Actinomycetota; class Actinomycetes; order Mycobacteriales; family Corynebacteriaceae; genus Corynebacterium; species Corynebacterium sp. HMSC071F07. The sequence continues at coordinate 119,647 of NZ_KV800708.1, read as the reverse complement.
CTGCAACGGCTTCCTCGTAGGTCTGCTGCTTCGGAGCATTCGAACGCACGCTACGACGACGGCCGCGTCCGCTCTTGCGTTTATCATGGCGTGGCTGCTCTTCTTCGTCGGCAACGTACGAGCTGAACTCTGCGACGTCGTCAAGCTCTGCGGCGTTTTCTGCAGCAGCGTAACCGATACTTGCGATGTCTTCTGCAGAAGTACCAGCTTCCTGAGGCTTCCTTCCCTCCCGCTGGACGCGGCGATTGCGACGGTTGCGGCGCTTCTTATTGCCCTTCTGCTCGTCCTGCTCCTCCTCGCCCACGACGATGCCAGCTACGAGTTCCTCGATGGAGGTCTTCTTTTCCCCCTGTTGCTCTTGGTCCTGCTCATCCTCGTGGCGGTGCATGGCAACGGCAGCCGGATGCTGCTGCGGATCATGTTCGGGGTGACGGCGTTCGCGACGCTGGCGGCGTCCCTTGTGCTCGTGACTGCCGTGAGTATCCTGCTCTTCTTCCACTGGGTACTCGTGGATGATGATGCCGCGGCCATGGCAGGTCTCGCACTCGGTGGAGAAAGTCTCCACCAAGCCGGTGCCCAGGCGCTTACGGGTCATCTGCACCAGCCCCAGCGAAGTGACCTCAGAGACCTGGTGGCGCGTGCGGTCACGACCCAAGGCCTCCTTGAGGCGGCGCAGAACCAGCTCCTGGTTCTCCGGCAGAACCATGTCGATGAAGTCCACGACAATCATGCCGCCCAAATCACGCAGACGCATTTGGCGCACGATTTCCTCGGCAGCCTCAAGATTGTTACGGGTGACCGTCTCCTCCAGGTTGCCGCCGGAACCGGTGAACTTGCCGGTGTTGACGTCAATCACGGTCATGGCCTCGGTGCGGTCAATGACCAAGGTGCCGCCAGAAGGCAGCCATACCTTACGGCTGAGCGCCTTATGCAGCTGCTCATCGATGCGGTAGGTGACAAAGGCGTCTTCCCCGCCGTTGCTGCGTGCGTCGTACTTCTCCACGCGGTCAGCGAGATCGGGCGCCATGGACTCGACATAGGCGCTGACGGTGTTGAAGGAACGCTTGCCGTCAACGATGAGCTTGGTGAAGTCCTCGTTGAAAAGGTCTCGGACGACCTTAACCAGAAGATCCGGCTCTTCATACATGGTCACCGGCTTGGCACCCTTGGTGGACTTCTCGTGCTCAGCGCGGCGAGTGATGTCCTCCCACAGGTCATGGAGGCGATTGACGTCGGTGGAAATGGCCTCTTCGGAGACGTTCTCGGCTGCGGTGCGGATGATTGCGCCGCCGTCGCCAGGCACAACGCGCTCCAAAATGGATTTCAAGCGCTTGCGCTCCGGAACAGGCAGCTTGCGGGAAATACCCGCGCTGCGGCCACCTGGGACATAAACCAGGTAACGGCCGGCCAGGGAAATCTGGGTGGTCAGACGCGCGCCCTTGTGACCGATTGGGTCCTTAGCCACCTGGACCAGAACCTGGTCACCAGACTTGAGCGCATTTTCAATCTTGCGTCCGCGGCCGCCCAGACCAGCAGAACGCCAATCCACTTCACCGGCATAAAGCACGCCATTGCGGCCCTGTCCGATGTCGATGAAGGCAGCCTCCATCGAAGGCAGGACGTTTTGCACGCGGCCCAAGTAGATATTGCCGATGAGCGAGGCCTGGGCCTCAGTGGTGACGAAGTGCTCTACAAGGAGATCGTCTTCGAGGACGCCAACCTGCGTGATGATGCCAGCGCCATCGGCGCGCTCCTTGTCGCGCACGACCATGGTGCGCTCGACGGATTCCCGACGCGCCAGGAACTCCGCCTGGGAGACGATGTGCTGACGCTCTCGGCCCTTCTCACGCAGCTCGGCACGACGACGGCGCTGCGCTTCGATGCGAGTGGAACCCTTGATTGCTTTAGGCTCTTCGATCGTCTCGGTCTCGTGCTCATGCCCCTGTGCCCCACGGCCACGGGACGTACCACGGCTACCGCGTCGGCGACCACCGCTGCGAGCTTCCTCGGAGGTCTCCTCCGTCTCACGCGGCTGCGGCTTTTCCAGCTTCGGCGCTATGAAGATGGGAGCGAAGTCGTAGACCTCTGGCTCGTCCTGCGGCATCGGCGTAACGACGGGTGCATACTCGTCTTCGTCGAATTCATCGCCGGCTTCTACTAGCGCCTCATGCAGCTTCTCGACGTCGACGGTGCCCGTGTCCGCATGCTCAGCTTCTTCTGGCTGCGCAGTGTCTTCGACGGTCTCAGCGGTTTCGGCGAGCTCGGCCTCGATCTTTCCTCGATCTGGGAAATCTCGTTGGCGACGTTCTTGCGCACGCGGTCGCGCAGCTTGGCATCGTCCTGCTCGTCTTTGATCTCAGCGGGCTGGGCGACGGCCTTCTTCTTTTTAGCCTTCTTGTTTTCTTGCTTGTTTTCTTGGGCCTCGCCATCGCCCGCCTTGGCGATGATGGCATCGAGGACTTGGCCTACCTCTTCCCGCGTGAGGGAGGATTGCGCGGCCTTTTTCAGGCCCAGCTCGGCGTATTCAGCAACGAGCTCTTTGGAGCTAAGCCCCAGCTGCTTTGCCACCGTATACAGGCGGGTCTTTTCTGCAAAAGCTTCGCGGTCAATCTTTGCGGCGAAAGCTGCTGCAGCAGCATATGAGTTTTCAGTTTTCGTATTCTTTGCAGTCTTCGTAGTCTTCTTAGTCGCCATCTGGTGACCTTCTCCTGACAAAATCAGCGGCACAATCCCCGGGCGCAGGCAACATAATCAGCACCTTTTGACTGACACAGGCTTTCTGCAGCCACACGAGGGGGCCGGAATGTATGGTGCGGTATGAAATTTTCTGCTTCCCATTGTGTCACAGGACGTCGGCAAGCTGTGCTTTAGCCAAACCAAGCCCCACGAGATATAAGCCACCTATGGCAAGATGTCGGACATGGAAGCGCCTGAGGAGAAAAAAGAACTCGCAATTCCTGAGCACGCACCGCGCACGGTGGCACAGGCTCGGGCCCGTAACGAGATTTCGATGCGCGATATTTTTATCGGCTCGATTCCGCTTTCCCTCGCGTTTGCTTTATCCAATCCAGATCTGGGGCACTATTCAGGCCAGTACGTGGTGGTGGGCATTTGCATCGTGCTTAGTGTGCTGGCGGGCATCAACATTCTGCGCAAAAAGCCCAAGATGATTCAGGCCGTGCGCGAGGAGTATAAGTCGGGCGACTACTCCTCCTTGGCCTATATCGGCCCCTTCCTGCCGGTGGTGGGTGCGCCAATTCTGTGGCTGGCCGATGACTTCGGCCTCGTCCCAGATGCCACTATCTCACCCATCGTGCTAACTGTCTGCAAGGCTATCTACATGGTGCCAGCGTTCACGCTTGGCGGTTGGGCCTCGTTTACTGGCCCATACCGCACTGGGCGGCGGCGCATTCGTAAGACGCTGGAGCATTCTTCGATCGAGGGAATCACCGAGACGACCTTGCAGGCTGTAACCGACTACGCCGATATTGTCTCCGCGCTGGTGGCAGCCGGTGCTGTGGAAGGCAATATCGTGAGCGTCAAGCAGTTGGGTTACATCACCGGGCAGGAGGAAGGCCTCGAAAAACGCGTGCTGGAGCTGGAAAAGACCGGCGTGGTGAAGCTGCGCGGTGTGCGCCATTCCGATAACACTCGCACCTGGGATGTCACGCTGACCGAGTTGGGTGTGCGGAGCATGCATGAGGCGCGGAGGCGTTAGCTGAGGGCTGCTGGGGCTTGGGCCGCACATTTTGCCAAATAGTGCGCTGAAACGGGGTGGTTTTGGCGGCATATTTGGCAAATTGCGCAGGCGCGGTGCAGATACGGCGCCAAAGCGGTGCAGATACGGCGCCAGCGAAGGAGAAGGGGCACCAAGCATGAAGAAAGCCCGCACTCGCCAAGCGAATGCGGGCTAAAAAGCTAGATGCTTTTACAGGTTCGGGAACCAGATGGAGATCTCGCGCTCAGCGGACTCTGGGGAGTCAGAGCCGTGAACAACGTTCTCGCCGACGGTCAGAGCGAAGTCGCCGCGGATGGTGCCCGGGGTGGCCTTGGAAACTGGGTCGGTGCCGCCGGCCAGCTGGCGCCATGCCTCGATAGCGCGCTCGCCCTCAACAACGCCAGCAACCAGCGGTGCGGAGGTGATGAACTCAACGAGGTCACCGAAGAATGGCTTGTCCTCGTGCTCTGCGTAGTGCTTCTTAGCGGTAGCCTCGTCTGCAACGCGCAGATCCATAGCAACCAGCTTCAGGCCCTTGCGCTCAATGCGGGTGATGATTTCACCGACGTGGCCGTTCTTAACGCCGTCTGGCTTGATGAGAATGAGTGTACGTTCAGTCATGGCTGCCATAGTACTAAAGCTATTCCGCCGCGTCTCGCGCTAGGGGCGAGTTATTTGGTTCAGCCCGCGCACGATTTTCTCCGCGTGGTTGTAATCGGTCCCCTTAAACCACAGCTGCACCTGTTTCACGGCGGTGCCGAACTGGCCGTTTTCCAACAGTCGGTTAAGTTCGGCTCGCTGCTCTTCTGAAAGATCTGTCTCACTAACGGGAGTTGCGGGGCGCGCCGATTGCCACAGGCCGAGCGCCAGGAACGCGGCGGCAGCAAGCAGCGCAACCAGCGGCATCCAAGGCTGCCCGGTCATTGCACGCAGCAGCAAGGCCGCAATGCAGCCCAGTGCCGCGAGGAAAAAGTAGAGATAGCGCATGCCTGCAAAGTCTACGTGGCTATTGGCGCGGCTGCGAGGCGTTTAGGTGCTGGGTGGTGAGGTATCCGCGCTTCATGCGCTCGACGATGATGCCGCGCATGTAAGAAGCCATAAGCCACAGCAGGCCAAAGATGATGAAGATGGCCGCGATGGACCAGTGGATCATAAAGCCCAAGATGATAGCGAGCACGTGCAGCGCAATCATGGCGTTGACAATCCACGGCTTGTTCATGAACGCGAAGCTAACGAGCAGCAACACAGCCAGGCCAATCACTACGGAGTAGTTAAACGGGGTCCACAGCGTGCCGTCGTAAAGCTTGTACAAAAGTGGCAGCGCCAGCACGAGGGTGAGCAGCTCCATGGTCAGAGAGCTGGCCACCACCATCCCGCCAAACTGCTTGAGCGGGTCTTTGACCGGTGCCTTGCCGAGACCGAGCGGACTGATTTCAGATTCCGGCACCTCGTTGCGGTTGGTGCGGCGGGACTGACTCATGCGGGATCCTTTCCAAACATCGCGCGGGCGTCGCCGGCAGTGACGACGGAACCCGTGATGACGATACCCGAGCCGGACTGAACTTCCGCATCCTCCGCAAGCTCCACTGCTTGCGCGTAGGCACCGGGCAGATCAGGCTCCACGTAGACGCGCTCTTCGCCGAAGATGTCGCGGGCGAGCTCTGCCAGCTCGTAGGCGTCGCGGGCGCGCGGAGAAGAGTTTTGCGTGATGACGACCTCAGTGAGATAAGGCTCGAGGGCCTCCAATATGCCAAGGGCATCTTTGTCTTCGAAGATGCTGATGACGCCAACGAGGCGCGCGAAGTCGAAGTCGCGGTCAAGGGCCGCGCCTAGGGCCTTCGCGCCGTGCGGGTTATGGCAGGCATCGACGAAGGTCGTGGGGCTGGTGCGCACGCGTTCCAGACGGCCGGGAGAGATGGCCTGTGCAAAGCCGTTGCGCACGGTGGCCGCATCGAGCGGCTTGCCTGCCGACGCCCCGAAGAAGGCCTCGACCGCAGCCAGCGCCACGCCGGCGTTTTTAGCCTGGTGCTCGCCGTGCAGCGGCAGGAACACGTCCTCGTAGAGGCCGCCCAAGCCCTGAATGTTCAGCTGCTGGCCGCCGACCGCGATGCGAGACTCCAGCACCGCGAACTCGCTGCCGGAGCGCGCCACGCCCGCGCCGACCTCGACGGTGCGCTGCAGGATGACGGACATCGCCTCCGGCTCCTGCTCCGCGATAATGGCGATGTTCTCGCGCGGGGCAAGGACGTCATCATCGTCGTGCTCGCGCGCCTTGATGATGCCGGCCTTCTCCCCCGCGATCTCGGCGAGGGTATCGCCCAGGTAGTCGGTGTGGTCGAGGCCCACCGGCATGATGACGGAGACCTCGGCGTTGACCACGTTGGTGGCATCCCAGGTGCCGCCGAGGCCGACCTCGACCACGGCGACGTCGACTGGCGCGTCGGCGAAGGCCGCATAAGAGATGGCCACCAGCACCTCGAACTTGGACATCGGAATGTCCGAGCGCGCGTCGACCATCTCGACATAAGGCTTGATTTCGCCCCAAATGCGCACGAAATCACGCGGGTGAATCGGGCGGCCATCGATGCCGATGCGCTCGGTGACCAGCTGCAGGTGCGGGCTCGTCACCAATCCGACGCGGCGGTGGAAGGCGCGCAGCAAGGAGTCGATCATGCGGGAAGTCGAAGACTTGCCATTCGTGCCCGCGACGTGGATGACCTGGAAGGACTTCTCCGGGTTACCCAGCAAATCCATCAACGCCTGGATGCGTTCCAGGCTCGGAGCGATCTGGGTTTCGGGCGCGCGGGCGTTGAGCTCGGCGTCGACAAGCGCTAGCGCTTCCAGTTCCTCCGGGCTGACCTCGATGGGAGCGGCTTCCTCGTACTCGTCTTCCGCGCCCATGCCGAGGTTGAGCTGCAGGCCGGACTCCGTGATCTCCACGGGTCCGCCCTCAGTGCCCTCCTGCAGAGCGTCGACGAGTTCGTATTCCTCGCGATCTTCTCGCTTGCTCACTACTTAAGTGCCTCCAAGCGTGCAGTGATGCGGTCGACTTCTTCCTGTGCCACCTGCTGGCGGGTGCGGATCTTCTCCACGACCTCCTCCGGAGCCTTGGCTAGGAAGGACTCATTAGCCAGCTTCTTGCCGGTCTGCTCGAGCTCCTTGTTGGCCTTGGCCAGATCCTTTTCCAGGCGCTTGCGCTCTGCCTCGACGTCGACTGCGCCGGAGGTATCGAGGGCGACCTCGACGGTGCCCTGGGAAAGGCGAACCTCGATGGAAGCAGAGGCGGTAAAGCCCTCTTCCGGCACGGTGGTATTAGCCAGGTTGCGCACCAGGTTCTCCTGACCTGCAAGGTCCACCGAGGCGAAGTCCAGGCGGCCTGGAACCTTCTGCGAAGGCTTAACGCCCTGGTCAGAGCGGAAGCGGCGCAGCTCGGTGATGAGCTTGTCGGCGTCCGCGATACGGCGAGCGGCAACCTCGTCGGTGGCCATGCCGCCGTTGGTATCGGCCGCGGTTGGCCACGGGGCAATCACGATTGACTCGCCGCCCGTTAGTGCCTTCCACAGGACCTCGGTGACAAAAGGCATGGTTGGGTGCAAAAGGCGCAGGACGACGTCGAGGACGCGGCCCAGGACGATCTGAGTGTTGCGTCCGGTCAGCCGCTCCGCGTCTGACGTATCTGCCGAATCGACGTCGCGCGGAATCTGGGACTTGGCAATCTCCAGGTACCAGTCACACAGCTCATCCCAGATGTAGTGGTAGAGCAGCTCGTTGGCCTTGGAGAACTGGTAGTCATCCAGGTAAGCGTCGAACTTGACGCGGACCTCTTCGGCGCGGTCCAGGATCCAACGGTCGGCGTCGGTTAGCTCCTCGCGTGCCGGCAGCTCCGCCACGCCAGCGCCGTTCATGAGCGCGAACTTGGTGGCGTTGAAAAGCTTGGTGGCGAAGTTACGGGAAGCCGCAGCAGCGTCGGAGCCCAGCGGCAGGTCGACGCCCGGGTTTGCGCCACGCGCCAGGGTAAAGCGCAGGGCATCCGCGCCGTAGTCGCGGACCCAGTCCATCGGGTCGATGCCGTTACCCAGGGACTTCGACATCTTGCGGCCCTGCTCATCGCGAACCAAGCCGTGCAGGTAAATATCGTGGAAAGGAATCTGCGGGCGGCCATCGCGCTCCGCGGAAGAACCGGCGTTAAGCAGCTCTGGGGTCTGGACGCCAGCGAAGGTGCCGAACATCATCATGCGGGCAACCCAGAAGAACAGGATGTCGTAGGCAGTGACCAGCACGTTGGTTGGGTAGAACTTCTCTAGGTCCGGAGTCTTTTCCGGCCAGCCCAGCGTGGAAAATGGCCACAGCGCGGAGGAGAACCAGGTATCCAGAACGTCTGGATCCTGCTCGTAGCCTGCCGGCGGCTCCTCGTCAGGGCCGACGCAGACGATATCGCGGGTGGTGTTGCCCTCGGCGTCGGTGGTCTCCGGGCCGTACCAGATCGGGATGCGGTGGCCCCACCACAGCTGACGGGAGATGCACCAGTCGTGCATGTCATCGACCCACTCGAAGTAACGCGGCTCGAGGGAGGGCGGGTGAATCTTGGTATCGCCCTCGCGCACGGCGTCGCCGGAGTACTTGGCCAGCTTTTCTACCGCCACGAACCACTGCAGGGAAAGGCGCGGCTCGACCGGCTCGCCGGAGCGCTCCGAGTGGCCCACGGAGTGGACATAAGGGCGGATTTCCTTGACGATGCGACCCTGTTCGCGCAGCGCCTCTCGGATCTCCACGCGTGCTTCCTCGCGAGTCAGGCCATCGAACTTGGTGCCGGTGTTCGCGATGTGACCGGTGGAGTCCATGATGGTCGGCATGTCCAGGTTGTGGCGCAGGCCCATCTGGTAGTCGTTCGGGTCGTGGGCCGGGGTGATCTTCACGGCGCCGGTGCCGAATTCCATGTCCACGTAATCATCAGCGATGACCTTGAGCTTCAGGTCGGAGCGGAAGGGGTGGGCAAACTCCTGCCCCACCAGGTCCTTGTAGCGCTCGTCGTCGGGGTGGACGGCAATCGCGACGTCGCCAAGCATGGTCTCCACGCGGGTGGTGGCCACGATGAGGTGTGGCTCGTCGTCGTTTAGCGAGCCGTAGCGGATGGACACGAGCTCGCCCTCGACGTCCTTGTAAACAACCTCGATGTCAGAGACCGCGGTCTCCAGCACCGGGGACCAGTTGACCAGGCGGTGGGCCTGGTAGATCATGCCGGCGTCGAAAAGCTGCTTAAAGATGGTCTGGACCGCGCGGGACAGGCCCTCGTCCAGGGTGAAGCGCTCGCGGGACCAGTCCACGGAGTCACCAATGGCACGCATCTGGTTCTGGATGGTGCCGCCATATTCTTCCTTCCACTCCCAGACCTTGGAGATGAACTCCTCGCGCTCATAATCCCAGCGCTTTTTGCCCTCGGTCTCCTTCAGCTTGGCCTCGACCTTGGTCTGGGTGGCGATGCCCGCGTGGTCGGCGCCCGGCAGCCACAGGGTGGCATAACCCTGCATGCGCTTGCGGCGAATGATGGAGTCGATGAGGGTGTGGTCTAGGGCGTGGCCCATGTGCAGCTGGCCGGTCACGTTGGGTGGCGGCAGCACGATGGAATAAGGCTCTGCCTCGCTGGCGGCATCCGGGGTGAAGTAGCCGGCTTCCACCCAGGACTCGTAGAGGTCCTTTTCTACCGTCTGCGGCTCCCAGGACTTCGGAAGCGCGTCAGCACGGTTAGCGCCTACTAGTTGCTCTTTATCTACAGCGTTGTTCTGCTCAGTCACCCGGACAAGTCT
>NZ_KV800708.1:102502-110025 GCF_001810285.1 Corynebacterium sp. HMSC071F07 | reverse complement strand
CCCTGTCGGTCAACTGGCTTTTCACCCCATTGGGCGAAATCGGCACCGCGGGCGCCGGTGGCTGCTGCAGCGCGCCCTGCCCTAGCGTTGGTTGCCGCATTCGTGGGTCCGGTGCGGCTTATCGATAACCTGCTGCTCGATTAAAGCAGGTGCTGGACGGCTTCGCGCTCAGCGCGCAGCTCCTCTACGTTGGCCTGGATGCGTTCGGTCTGGAACTTACCAAGCTCTAGGCCCTGCACGATTTCCCAGGTGCCGTTCTTGGCCACGGTGGGGAAACCAAAGATAAGGCCCTCGTCCACGCCATAGGAACCATCGGAGACCACCGCGGCGGTGCGCCAATCCTCGGTGCCGTGGATCCAATCGTGCATGTGATCGACTGCAGCAGAGGCAGCAGAAGCAGCGGAGGAATGACCGCGGACCTCGATGATTTCCGCGCCGCGCTTGGCCACCTTCGGAATCATCTCCTCGGTGTACCACTTCTCATCTACCTCCGCGTTGGAGTAGCTAAGGTCTGGGAACTGGGTGGCGGAGTGGTTGCCCCAGACGGCCACCTTGGTGAACTCTGCGGTTGGCGTGCCGGTCTTGAGCGAAAGCTGGCTGAGCGTGCGGTTGTGGTCTAGGCGCATGAGTGCGTTGAACTGGCTGGCGTCCAGGTCTGGTGCGCTCTGGGCGGCTATGTAGGCATTGGTGTTGGCTGGGTTACCGACGACGAGCACGCGGACATCGCGCGCTGCGTGATCGTTGATGGCCTTGCCCTGGACAGTGAAGATGGCGCCATTGGCCTCGAGGAGGTCCGCGCGCTCCATGCCCTTGGAACGTGGGCGCGCGCCCACGAGGAAGGCGGCCTTGGTGTCCTTGAAGGCCACTGCTGGGTCATCGGTGACGGTGATGCCGCGCAGCAGCGGGAAAGCGGAGTCAGCCAACTCCATGGCCACGCCTTCTGCGGCGCCTACAGCGTCGGGGATTTCCAGCAGCGCGAGCTCAACCGGGGTGTCTTTTCCGTAGACGTCGCCAGCAGCGATGCGCCACAGCAGCGAATAAGCGATGTTGCCGGCTGCTCCAGTAACGGTTACTTTGACGGGCTTCAATGCTGACTCAGTCATGTGCAATCCTCCTGCGGGATGTGGTGAAACAAACGTGTTCTTAAAGCCCACCTTAGCCTTGCGCGCAGAACTTATGCAGCAGGTTACTCCCCTCTTTTGGAGTCAATCGAGATCACAAAATTGCGAAAATTACCCCCGAATATCCCGCAGTTCATGACTTTATTTTCACTTGAAACTCGGAAAAGTTGGTTTTTGGGCACTATAGGAAGGAGAAAGAAAGAGTCTTAAAGGAACAGATTCATCTCGCACAGGACTTACAAGGACGGAAACAATGACCATGGACGCCACTGATTCGGCTTCGCCCGATTCCGTCGGCACCGCCGAGCTTACGGGCTCCGTCGACAAAGTAATCGACGTCGCCATCGAGCAGTTCTCCAAGTTGGGATTCGCTGACACCAAGTTGGACAACATTTCCCGCCTCGCCGGCATGTCCAAGCGCATGATCCATTACCACTTTGGAGACAAAAAGGGCCTGTACCAGCAGGCCCTCGCGGTTGCGGCACGCCGCCTCAACCCACCGGCAGGCAGCCTTGAGCTGGACTCTGCAGTCCCAGTGGAAGGGGTACGCACGCTCGTAGACTGGCTTTTCAAGCAGCACGTTGAGCACCCAGAGGCCATCCGCATGATGACGATGGAGACCTCCACCGGCGCGCTTGATGGCGGCCACGCGCTAATCGACGTCTCCGAAGTTTCCCTTCACTTGGACAAACTTTTGATGCTGGGCCAGGACTCCGGCGCCTTCCGCCCGGGCATTTCGGCCAACGATATCTTCACCCTCATTGCCTCCCTCACGATGTACCGCGTGACCAATCGCTCGATGATGCAGAATTTGTTGGATATCGACATGCGCAGCCCCGAAAACACCGACGGCATGCACCGCATGGCTGTCGACGCAGTCCTGGCATTCCTTACCGCCAACATCCCGGATTCCGGGCACGGCTCCTACCTCACCACCAGCGCCGCCGACGAAGACAACGACGCTAGCCCGCAGGATATCTACTCCAGCGACGAGGAGCAGGCCACATCGGACATTTACGAATAAAGCCTAAAAGAGCCGCCTTATAGAAGGCGGCTCTTTGAGCATGTGGGGTTAGACGGAAACGCGTTAGCTAGGCAGATTCCTTTTCGGCGTCAGAATAGACAAACTCCGGCTCGCCCTCGCCTTTAACGCAGGCCTCGGTAATGTGCACGGCCGTGATGTCCTCGCGGTCTGGCAGGTCATACATGATGGGAACGAGCAGCTCCTCCATGATGGCACGCAAGCCACGAGCGCCGGTCTTGCGCTCGAGCGCGAGCTCGGCAATGGAGCCCAAGGCCTCGTCTGCGAAGACCAGTTCCGCGCCATCCATCTCGAAGAGGCGCTGATATTGCTTGATGAGCGAGTTTTTCGGCTCCACCAAGACCTTGACCAAGGACTCACGATCGAGGTTGTCCACGGTGGCCACAACCGGCAAGCGGCCAATGAACTCCGGGATTAGTCCGAACTTTACGAGATCCTCAGGGCGTACCTCAGAGAAGAGGTCGAGCTTCTCGCGCTCGCTGGCGGTCTCGAGCTTCGCGCCAAAGCCCACGCCCTTCTTGCCCACGCGCTCTGCGATGACTTTATCGAGGCCAGCAAAGGCACCAGCAACGATGAACAGAATGTTCGAGGTATCGAGCTGGATGAACTCTTGGTTGGGGTGCTTACGGCCACCCTGCGGCGGGATGGCGGCTACGGTTCCCTCCAAGATCTTCAGCAGGGCTTGCTGCACGCCCTCACCGGAAACGTCACGAGTAATGGATGGGTTTTCGGACTTGCGGGAAATCTTGTCCACCTCATCGACGTAGATGATGCCGCGCTGCGCGCGCTCTACGTCAAAGTCTGCGGCCTGCAGGAGCTTAAGCAGAATGTTTTCTACGTCCTCGCCCACGTAGCCGGCCTCGGTAAGGCTGGTGGCGTCGGCGATGGCGAAAGGAACATCCAACATGCGAGCCAGCGTCTGCGCTAGGTAGGTCTTGCCGGAACCGGTAGGACCGAGCAGCAGGATGTTGGACTTAGCGATCTCGACGTCCTCATCCTCGACCTTCTTGCGGCGGCTTTCCAGGCCCGCTGCTTCTTCTGCCTTGATGCGCTTGTAGTGGTTATAAACCGCCACAGAAAGCACGCGCTTGGCCTGGTCCTGGCCGATGACGTACTTATCAAGGAAGGAGGAAATCTCCGAAGGGCGCGGAAGCTTTACTTCCTTCTCAGCATTGTCAGCCGCGGCGGCTGCGCCGAGTTCTTCTTCGATGATCTCATTGCACAGCTCGATGCACTCATCACAGATGTAGACACCGCCGCCGGCGATGAGCTTTTTCACCTGTTTCTGGCTCTTGCCACAAAAGGAGCACTTGAGCAGGTCAGCGCTTTCTTGCATACGTGCCATTAAGGTCTTTCCACTCGCTTTTGATTATTGATTGTGGTGGGAAGATTCTAGGATGCCAATCCTTTGCATCCGGCGCCCTTAAAAAGAACGCGTCCCACAGATACCTCCACCTTAGTAAATCAACGCGACACCGCCCTCATTCATTCCTCCGCGTGGCGCAGCCTCAACCTCTCCTTGAGACTTCCCTTTTCGCAGTTCACATACACTATGCGCCGGCTTTCAGCAGGCAACGCAGGGACCAAGAAAACGGCAACGACGCCGCGGCGTCGTAACCAGCGGCGTCGGAAAGCATCGGCTCCTTTTAGCGGAAGGTGGCGAAGTTCTTAACCACCCAGCGGCTGACTGCCAGGACCAGCAGACCCAGAACGATGGAAGCGATGCCCAGGGAGATAAAGAAGGTATTCTCCGCGCCAGCGTCCTCCGGGTTGTAGAAACCAGCCAGGGAGCCAGCCAGGGAGGTACCCATGGCAACGGCCATCATCCACACCGCCATCATGCGGGAGGGGAAGGCACGTGGCGCGACCTTCGTAGCAAGCGCGTTACCAACCGGGGACAGCAAAAGCTCGCCCATGGTGAACAGGAAGAGGATGCCAATGATGGCAAACATCGGCGTGGAATTTGCACCGGTACCGGAGTACGGCAGGAAGAAGAACAAGGAAATACCGATGATGATGTTCGCGGCGCCGAACTTCACTGGCGTGGACCACTGACGGTTACCGAGCTTGGTCCACATCGTTGCGAAAATCGCAGAGAAGACCACGATGAAGACCGGGTTGAAGGACTGCACCAGTGACGGCGGAATCTCGATGCCGAAGAAGTTACGGTCCAAGCGCACATCCGCGTAGATGGTCATGACGGTGAACTGCTGCTGGAAGATACCGAAGAACAAAACACCAGAGACAAACAGCGGGATAAATCCCAGCAGACGCTTCTTCTCTTCCGCATCAACCAGCTCGGAGAAGTACATCTGGCACCACAATACGATTGCCGCCAACAGCGCAACGACGGTGACGATGTTGGATAGCCAATCGACCTTGACAACGCCGGTTGCGATGGAAATTACCGCAATTGCCACGATGCCAAGGACGGCAGCTAGGCCGAGCAGCATCTGCTTGCTGCTAGCAGGGTTCGGGACCTCGTGGCCTGCATCCTTGATGGTGGACTTGCGCATCAGGGTGTACTGAATCAGGCCCGCGAACATGCCGATTGCCGCGAGGCCAAAGCCCCAGTGGAATCCCTTCCAGCCCCACATGATTGTTGTGACAAACGGGCCTAATAGAGCGCCGATGTTGACACCCATGTAGAAGATGGAGAAACCACCGTCACGGCGGGTGTCATCACGGCTATATAGCGAGCCAAGCACCACCTGGGCGGTGGTCTTCACGCCGCCAGAGCCGATGGCAATGAGAACCAAACCAATCGCCAGACCAATAACGTCCGGAATAAACGCCAGAGCGATATGACCGAGCATCACCAGGTTCGCGGAGTAGAACAGGGTGCGCTCCGGGCCCAAAATTCGGTCTGCAACCAAAGAGGCCAAAAGGCAGGCCATATAGACCAGACCGCCGTAGGCACCAACCACGGACGTTGCAGCGGTCTTGTCCATGCCTAGTCCGCCATCGGTGACGGAGTAGTACATATAGAGCAAAACGATCGACTGCATGCCGTAGAAGCTGAAACGCTCCCACATCTCGATGCCAAATAGGTTGGCTAGGCCCCACGGATGCCCGAAGAACAGTCTTTCTTCAGGCTCCGTTTTGTGTGCTGTCGCGCCAGACAGCTGCGTATTGTGATCTGACATATAAATAGTTGACCACTAATTCTCGGTAACAACAAATCGGTTGGTTGCCCGAAATATTTGTTAAAGCACGCGGCTGCAGAAAGTTCCACGTCATGGCCCCGCACTGCGAAAACTTTCACACTTATATTTGCAGCCGAATCGACCAAGGGCCGGAGCATCAATCTCCGCTTCTGCCGCTTGCTCTTGACGACACATCAAAGCTCATTTAGGGTTACCCACATGGGTGGTAAACCCACAAACCCACAAACCGCTTTGTTATCAGTCACGCATCCGAAAAGAGGTCTCATGGGCAATCCCCTCCCCCTCTACCAACAACTCGCCAGCGGCATCCGCGACATGATCATGTCCAGCCAGCTCGCCCCCGGCGACCGCGCCCCCAGCACAAACGAGCTTTCCGCATTCCACTCAGTCAACCCCACGACAGCGTCCAAGGCCTTAACCGCGCTCTTCGACGAAGGCCTGCTCGAAAAGCGTCGCGGACTTGGAATGTTCGTCACTCCCGAAGCGCGCACCCGCATTGCAGAAAAGCGTCGTGCCGCATTACACGAGGATTTCGTCGCACCGCTTCTAGCCGAAGCACGAGCCCTCGGAATCACAACGGCTGAGCTCATCGAACTCATCAAAAGCGAAGGAGAATAACCATGCACACTATCGAGGCAAAAGACCTCCGAGTAAAGGACTTTCTCCACGCTCACTCGATCCGATTGAAGCCCGGAATCTACGGCATTATCGGTACCAACGGTGCGGGCAAGACGACGCTTATGAGAGCGATTGCGGGTCACCTTCCAATGACATCCGGCTCTATCGAGACTGCCCCAACTGCCCTTGCACGCACCGGCGCTGACATTTTGCTGGCGGGGTACACAGTAAAAGATCACCTTCACATCGCCCAGAAAGCGCGAGGTGAACTCGACATCGCCTATGCGAACCGTCTCTTAGCCCGCTTTGAGCTTCACCCCTCAGAGGTCTGCTCGAGGCTTTCCACCGGCAAGCGCCAATTGATTGCCAACATCACCGTTCTTGCTGCACGCACGCCTGTCACGCTGATGGATGAGCCTTTCACTGGGCTAGACGTACCGACGCGTGAGGTACTGCGCCAAGTCATCATCGAACACGCATCCCACAACGACGATTGGACGTTACTTCTATCCTCACATCGCGCCGAGGATCTCGCTGGCCTCGTTGAGGGGCTCATCGTCGTGCAGAAAGGCCGCGCGATTGGTCCACTTCTGCTCGACGAACAGCGGGAACTATATCCACTGTTCACGGGCGAGAGCAGTGCCGTTGATGACGCAGTTGCCGCACTCACGGGGAGCGTCGTCAGCCAGCAAAAGCTCGGGCGAACCTCTCGCGTACGTGTCCAACTAGCGGAGCCGCTGAATACTCCTCTCCACGGCATAGACACCGATTTCCCAGACGACGTCCAACTCATCGACTCACTTGTATCCGCACAGCTTTAAAGGAGCAACACCATGACCGCACTCGTTTCGGCACACCGAAAGACAATCGCAGTATTTGCACCCCTCATCATTGTGCTCGCCGTGGGCGCTTACCTAGTTCCGCATGACTCCAGCCAAGTTAGCGTTAATCCCACTTTCTGGATCATCTTCTCGGCTATCTTTTGGGCGATACTTTGCGCAAGCGCAACCTCGCAGTTCAAGGTTTTGCGCAGCCTCGATATGCCGCAGAAGCGGTGGCAGATCGCAGCTCACGGGTTTGCCATCGTGGGTTCCGTCATCTTTGGACTCGTCGCCGCCGCAGCACATTACATCGCGGTATCCGCAGGCGTTGATGTCGATAGCTCTTTTGAGGTTGCTGTCAACGGCGATACCGGCACCCTTCCAACTTGGTTAGCTCATTTGCTTTCTGTCCTGGCATTCCTGACCACTTACCTCGTTGCGGGCTATGCTGGCACGGCGATAGGGATGCTCTTCAAAGCGCTTGATAATAGAAGTATCGCTATGCGAACCATCACCGCCGCTGGAGGCATTCTCCTAGTCTATTTCCTAGCAATCGCGATAAACTGGGCCGCATACACCTTCAGTATCCCAATCGAGGCACCGTACCCAGGCCTATTCATTTTCAGCGGTATCGCTATCATCGTCAGCGTTGTGCTGATGTGGCGGCTGCCTAGACACATCCATCCGTAGAACGGGTTTGGGTGACGCACCAAGCCCTATAGAAACCCTAAAGAACTAAAACCAAAGCCCTTGC
>NZ_KV800708.1:94704-102402 GCF_001810285.1 Corynebacterium sp. HMSC071F07 | reverse complement strand
CCAAAGCCCTTGCACCACAAATACGGTGCAAGGGCTTTAGCTTAACGACTGCGTTTTAGGCGTTGAGCTTGCGGTAATCAAAGACGGTATCGATGATGCCGTACTCAACGGCTTCCTGGGCGGTCAGGATCTTGTCACGATCGGTATCGATGCGAACCTGCTCCGCAGTACGGCCGGTGTGCTCAGCCAAGGTGTTCTCCATGAGGCGGCGCATGCGCTCGATCTCGTTAGCCTCGATCTCTAGGTCAGAAACCTGGCCCTGGGTGCCCTGGGTGCGTGGCTGGTGAATCAGCACGCGGGAGTTCGGCAGTGCCGCACGCTTGCCCGGTGCACCGGCAGCCAGCAGGACGGCTGCAGCAGATGCAGCCTGACCCAGGCAGACGGTCTGCACGTCTGGGCGGACGTAGCGCATGGTGTCGTAGATGGCCATCAGCGCGGTAAAGGAGCCACCCGGGGAGTTGATGTACATGGTGATGTCGCGATCTGGATCCTGGGACTCGAGGACCAGCAGCTGCGCCATGATGTCATTCGCCGAGGTGTCATCAACCTGGGTTCCTAGGAAGATGATGCGCTCCTCAAAGAGCTTGGAGTACGGGTTGGTGGTCTTAGAGCCTTGTGCGTTCTGCTCGACAAACTCCGGCAGAACGTAGCGGGAATTAGGCATTTGAAGGTTAGACATAGTGATAATTCTCCTTATTCCCTAGTTATTGATCGGGCCGTTTACGGACTCGATGACGTGGTCAACGATGCCGTATTCCTTGGCCTGCTGTGCGGTGAACCAACGGTCACGGTCAGAATCCTTGGTGATTTGCTCAAAGCTCTGGCCGGTGTGCTCAGCGATCAGCTGCGCCATTTCGCGTTTGGTCTGAGCAAACTGCTCAGCCTGGATGGCGATGTCAGCAGCGGTGCCACCCACGCCAGCGGAAGGCTGGTGCATCATGATGCGAGCGTGTGGCAGAGCGTAGCGCTTGCCCTTGGTGCCGCCGGAGAGCAAGAACTGGCCCATGGAAGCTGCCAGACCCATGCCATAGGTAGCAATATCGCACGGCGAGTACTTCATCGTGTCGTAGATGGCCATGCCCGCGGTAACGGAGCCACCCGGCGAATTGATATAAAGCGAAATATCGCGCGTGGGATCCTCTGCGGACAGCAGGAGAATCTGGGCGCACAGCTTGTTCGCAATCTCATCATCCACCTGGGTTCCCAGGAAGATAATGCGCTCGCGCAAGAGGCGCTCATAGACGCTATCACCCAGGCTCATACCAGTAGTGGATGAGTTCATTGAAATCTTCTCAGACATTAATGATGCTCCTTCAATTGAAGAATTTTTAACTGGCCCCACCTTACCGACATTCTTCTCAAATTTGGCCTCTGTTCGCTATGAGCGTTGGGAGCGCTACGTCAGCACACACTAAGGTGCTGGGTTAAGATTTCCCCATGTCTGTTTCCGAGCTTTCGACTAGCACACAGAATTATTTGAAAGCCATCTGGGGGCTAAAGGAATGGTCATCTGAGCCCGTAACCGCCACGCTTATTTCAGCACATTTAGGGCTCAAACTCTCCTCAGTCTCCGATGCAGTGCGCAAAATGACCAAGCAAGGGTTGGTATCACACACACCTTACGGAGCAGTGGAGCTCACCGATCGGGGTAGACAGTATGCATTGGATATGGTGCGCCGTCACCGATTGCTTGAATCTTTCTTGGTACAGGCATTGGACTATACATGGGACGAAGTCCATGACGAAGCAGAAAACCTCGAACACGCAGTGTCGGACATGCTGATAGAGCGCGTGGACAAGTTCCTCAATTTTCCCAGTAGGGATCCACACGGCGATCCTATTCCCACAGTTGATGGGAACATCACGATTCCTCGTGCACACCGGCTCTCTGACAGCGGAGCACAAACTCAGGTGATCGTTGAACGAATCTCCGATTCCGACCCACAACTACTAGCTTTCCTGAAAGAACACGGCATCGTCACGGGTGCCGTTCTAGACACGCGCGAAGGAGCCCCCTTTTCAGAATCACTCGAAGTGCGAGTATTTGGTAGCGCTCCGTGGGTACTGCTCGCACGCCCAGCTACCGACGCAGTTTTTGTAGCTCCTCATACCCCATAAAAGCCATCCCCCTCCACCTAAACCTAACATTACCTGCCCTTTTAAAATATACGTTGCAACGTAGTTTGCAACTACGCTCACACGTAGTTACGCTTTCGGATATCACATATCCCACGAATGGCTCAGGCCAGGATGAGCAGGATTGCTATGTCAGACTCACCAGATTTGGTGTACTTTTCGAGCGTTTCTGAAAACACAAAAAGATTTGTTGAACGCCTAGGCAGACCCGCAGTGCGAATTCCACTGCGGCCCAAGAAAAACGGAATGATCCAGGTTTCACACCCGTATGTACTCGTCGTCCCCACCTACGGAGGCGGCTCTCTCAAACGCGCGGTTCCTAAACAGGTCATCACTTTCCTTAACGACCCAATCAATCGATCCTTTATCCGCGGCGTCATTTCCTCAGGAAACACCAATTTCGGAAACGCCTACTGCGTAGCCGGCCAAATCATTTCCGCCAAGTGCCACGTGCCCGAGCTGTATCACTTTGAGCTACTCGGCACCCAAAAAGATATTGACACCGTAAAACAAGGTCTTCACAAGTTTTGGGAACAGCAAGAACACGTCAAAAGATGAAGAACACGTCCGGACCACACAGATTGGACTACACAATGACCCCTCCGCAGACCACACCCACGCAGCCTGTTGACGCAGCCCATCGCATCACCACCGGTGCTAACGACGAAGGCGGCGTTGGTAAGCGCAAAAGTTACCATGCGCTCAACGCGCAGCTGAACTTATTCGATTCTTCCGGGAGAATTCAGTTCGACAAAGATATTGAGGCAGCACAGGATTATTTAGCCCACCATGTTGCTCCCCGCATGCGCACATTTAGCTCCACCACGGAACGCCTGGAATGGTTAGTAGATAATGAATACTATGAGCGGGGTTTCCTCGAACTTTACGAGGACGAGTTCCTGTGCGCCATATATGACAGAGCACATCGCGCCCAGCATCGGTTCCGCACATTCCTCGGCGCATTTAAGTTCTTTACTTCCTACGCGCTAAAAACCTTTGACGGCTCAACACTCCTTGAAGGCTACGAAGAACGCGTCACCACCACAGCTCTTTACCTGGCACAAGGCGACAAAGCTCTTGCAGAGAAACTGGTGGACGACATCATGTCCGGACGATTCCAGCCCGCCACCCCTACTTTTCTCAACGCAGGCAAGGCTCAGCGCGGTGAAATGGTGTCTTGCTTCCTCCTGCGAATAGAAGACAACTTGGAAAGCATTGGCCGCAGTGTGAACTCCGCGCTACAGCTATCAAAACGCGGCGGTGGCGTGGCCCTATTGCTAAGCAATCTGCGCGAATCCGGAGCCCCGATCAAAAAGATTGAGAACCAAGCATCCGGCGTAGTCCCAGTTATGAAGATTCTGGAGGATAGTTTCAGCTATGCCAACCAACTGGGAGCCCGCCAGGGCGCTGGGGCTGTCTACCTGCATGCGCATCACCCAGATATTCTTCGCTTCCTCGATACCAAACGGGAAAATGCAGATGAAAAAGTTCGCATCAAGACCCTTTCACTGGGTGTCGTTATTCCGGATATAACGTTTCGCCTGGCCAAAGAGAACAAGGACATGCATCTGTTTAGTCCTTATGACATTGCTCGCGAATACGGCGTGCCCATGTCCGACATGTCTATCACCGAGCATTACGACGAGCTGGTGACCAATCCGCGAATTTCGCACACCACCATCAAGGCCAGGGAGTTTTTCACTACGCTTGCTGAGCTTCAATTTGAATCAGGATACCCCTATATCCTCTTCGAAGATACGGTCAATCGCTCTAATCCCCTCAAAGGGCGTATCAATATGTCCAACCTGTGTAGCGAGATCCTTCAAGTCAACGCGCCATCCACTCTTGGCCCATCTGGCAACTACACCACCATCGGCCAAGACATTTCATGCAATCTGGGTTCGCTCAACATCGCTAAGGCCTTTGCATCACCGGATTTTGGAGCAACTGTAGAAACCGCAGTGCGCGCGCTCACCCAAGTCTCAGATCTTACCGATATCGAAGCAGTTCCTTCCATTGCTAAAGGCAATGAATCCATGCACGCGATTGGTTTGGGGCAGATGAATCTCCATGGTTTCCTTGCTTCCAAACGGATTCCCTATGGCTGCGCCGAGGCTTTGGACTTTACCAACTTCTATTTCCTGACTGTGACCTATCATGCGCTGCGCACATCCCATGCGTTAGCGGTAGAGAAAGGTCAGCGATTCCAGGGTTTTGAAGACTCTGCTTATGCCTCCGGCGCATTCTTCGACAAGTATCTCAAACAGGAATGGGTACCTGCCACCAAGCGAGTAGAGCAGCTTTTCCATGAAGCAGGCGTGCGGATTCCTACACGCGAGGACTGGCTGAAATTAAAGAATCAGGTGGCCCGAGACGGAATATATAACGCCTATCTACAGGCAGTTCCACCCACTGGATCAATTGCCTACATCAATGATTCGACTGCATCCATCCACCCGATTGCCTCCAAGATCGAAATTCGCAAGGAAGGCCGCTTGGGGCGCGTGTATTTCCCCGCACCGGAAATGACCAACGACAATGTGGAGTATTTCGAGGACTCTTTCACCGTGGGATACGAGAAAATCATTGATACCTACGCCATGGCCACGCAGCACGTGGACCAAGGCCTTTCTCTGACCTTGTTCTTTACTGCCGACAGCACCACTAGGGATATCAACAGGGCGCAAATCTATGCCTGGAAGGCCGGCATCAAGACCTTGTACTACATCCGTTTACGCCAATCCGCGCTCCAAGGCACCGAGGTCGAAGGCTGCGTCTCCTGCGCTTTATAGGAGCACTGCCCTCCCATCTTTTGCACTACCAATTCACCCGAAAGGAAAAAGTAATGACTTCAACATCGAACGCTGCTGCGTTAACTAGCATCTCTGTTACGCCTCCGAGCTTCCGACATGATCCCTCAGCCCGCATCCGCCCCATCAATTGGAACCGTGTGAGTGACGAAAAGGATCTTGAAGTATGGAACCGGCTCACCGCCAATTTCTGGCTGCCGGAGAAAGTGCCGCTTTCTAATGATCTCTCAGCCTGGCAGAAAATGACGCCCTCAGAGCGTAACCTCACCATGCGGGTGTTCACAGGCCTGACCACTTTAGATACCGTGCAGGCTACCGTGGGAGAAATCTGCCAAATTCAAGACGCCCGCACCGAGCATGAGCAGGCCGTTTACACCAACATTGCCTTCATGCAATCAGTTCACGCCCGTTCTTATTCTTCAGTGTTTTCTACGCTAAGCAGCACAAAGGAAATCGACGAAGCCTACCGCTGGGCGGTGAATAATGACCTTCTCCAAGCACGTGCCAAGAAAGTCCTCACGCACTATTTCGGGCCGGATCCGCTCAAGCGCAAGGTATCATCGACGCTTCTTTCTTCGCTCCTTCTATACGCGGGTTTCTATCTCCCCTTACACTTTTCTGTCCACGCCACCCTGACCAATACGGCAGACATGATTCGCCTCATTCTGCGTGACAAGGCAGTACACGGTTACTACTCGGGATATAAATACCAGCGTGGCCTAGAATCTTCTTCTCCTCAAAGGCAAAAAGAGATGAAGAATTTCACCATCTCTTTGCTCGAGGAGCTCTATTCCCTAGAGCTGGAATCCTCCGGCGAACTATATGACCCATTAGGACTCATGGACGATGTGGCCGTCTTCGTTCGCTATAACGCAAATAAGGCCCTGATGAACTTAGGCTACCCAGATTACTTCCCACCTGAGGAAACGGAAGTTAACCCAGAAATTCTCGCCGCCCTAGCTCCTGGAGCAGACGAGAACCATGACTTCTTCTCTGGTTCAGGCTCCTCCTATGTCATTGGTACCGCTGAAGAAACGAGTGATGATGACTGGGATTTCTAAACCCTTCCCACGACCAGACCAAGGAAGCTGGCTTGAAACCATTGCATTGTTTGAGACTATTCGTGAAGGAAACCAACCTGCGGCATTGCGGCTGCTACAAAGCTCGGCCGCACGCGAGGCCGTCCTGGGAGGGCTCTTGGGCCTCATTGAACTGTATTTCCGCAATGAAGAAGATGACAAAATAGAGGGATTTCTCGCTGCCGCCCACAGTGCCGGCCCGCCCCCAGCTTTCGGTTGCAAGCCTTTTCTCCCTTAATCCAGCCCCAATGAAGAAAGAAGGTTCAGCATGACTTCCACCCCACGCATCACCGTTATCGTAGGTAGCCTGCGTCGCGGATCAATTGCGCGCAAGATTGCGCACGAAGTACTCACAATGATCCCGAAAGACTACGAGGCAAACATCCTCGAAATCCGCAACTTGCCCCTTTATGACTTCGACTACGATGATCCCGCGGTCACGGACAAGCCAACTCCGGCCGAGTACACCACCTTCCGCGACACCATCAAGAACTCTAGCGGAGTCCTTTTCATTACGCCCGAAAACAACCGCACAATCCCCGCATGCCTCAAAAACGCAGTGGACATCGGTTCTAAACCCAACTCAGATGTTGCTTGGAAGAACCTTCCCGCAGGAATCATCAGCCACTCTGTAGGGCGCATGGGCGGGTATAGCTCACAAAAGAACCTCCGATTGGCCCTGTCTTACTTTGATATGCCTTTTCCTGGGCAGCCCGAGGTATTCCTCGGCCAATCACCCACCCTTTTCGAAGACTCGGGCCGCCTTAATGAACACACCGCAGAATTTGTAAAGGACTACGTCATGCGCTTCCTGGCTCTGGTGGACAATGCCTTAACCAGCTAGGACCCACGCACATCTCTAGAGGGCGTTCACGATCACGCAAACCCCGGACTCATTCATGAATCCGGGGTTTGCTAGTGCGCTAGAAACCGCTCGCTACGAAAGAAACCTACTTCTCCTCGGTAGCATCTTCAGCGCCCTCTTCTTCGACCTCGCCGAAGTACTGGTCGACGTCAACCTTGTTGCCGTCCTCGTCCTTGACGTCAACGCGGCAGATAGCGGCTGCGAGAGCCTTGCCACGGCGAACATCAGAGAAAAGGTTTGCAATCTGGCCATTGGACTGCAGCTGCTGAATGAACTGGTTCGGGTCCATGCCGTAGGACTGAGCGGTGAACAGGATGTGGTCGGTCAGCTCCTGCTGGGAGACCTCAGGCTGCTCTTCCTCAGCAACGGCATCCAGGAACAGCTGGGTGCGGACGGACTCTTCAGCGGACTCGCGAGCTTCCTTATCGAACTCCTCGCGGGTGGTGCCCTGCGCCTCAAGCAGCTGTGCGAATGCCTTCTCGTCGTGAGCCAGCTGGCCCAGGATCTGGTGCAGCTGTGCGTGAACCTGCTCGTCAACGACGGAGGTCGGCAGCTCGAACTTAACGCCGTCGAGAGCAGCCTTCAGAACCTCGTCGCGGATGTTCGCAGCCTGCTCAGCCTTCTTGGACTCCTCAACACGGGTCTTGGTGGACTCGCGCAGCTCGTCCATGGTGTCGAACTCGGAAGCCATCTGTGCGAACTCATCGTCCAGTTCCGGAAGCTTGCGCTCCTTGGTCTGCTGAACGTGAACCTTGATGGTTGCTTCTTCACCAGCGTGGTCACCGGACTGGATGGTGGAGGTGAACTC